>CAZFBZ010000028.1:11193-18726 GCA_964517345.1 uncultured Candidatus Peribacteria bacterium
ATGCCCGAGCCCGACAGCTGCATCTCGTGACGGAATGATGCGTCGAGCAGGCTCTCGGGTTCGCCTTCGTCCGAGAACGAGTCGACAGGAACCGGCCCGTCATTGAGCAGCGTGGAGGACCCCGTCAGAGCGAATCGCATAAAATTCTCGCGGGGGAACAGTCGCGCGTCCTGCGGCTCCACGATGGCCGGCGCGGCGTCGTGATCCTTCAGGTTAGCCGTGAGAACGATGGAGAGGCCACCGTGCCCCTGCACGTAGAGCTTTGTGCGGATATTCCACGACAGGCGGTGCACATAGAAGGTCTTCGCATCGATCCAGACCTGACCGGTCGCCTCATAGTTGGCAAGTTCGGCCTTAGCGGAAGCTGCATTGAACGTGTTGCCGTTGCTCTCGGAAACTTTCTGCATGAAGGCCACGAGCTTGTCCGGATCGATCGTCACGTCGTAGCGGTATGCTTCGTGCCCATTGATCGTCTCAATGCCGCCATCCTTCGTAACGATGACCACTTCGGACTGCGCGCGGAGCAGCTGCGGATCGGGTGTGACGGAGAGCGCCTCCGCATCGGAGACATTCTCAACCTTCCACCATTGTCCTGCCACCTGCGTGAGCATCGCGGTCTGCCGATCATCCAGCGGTGGCTCGACGTCGAGCTGCTGCAAGAGGAAAAACCAGTCACTCTGGCTTCGGGTGATGGCCTGGCCTTCCAGACTCAGTGTGCGGTGTTCTCCCTCCTGATCCATTTCGCCCTCTAGTGTCGCTGTGACCTGGGTTTCCTTTCCCCCATCCTGCAGCACACCCGACAATTGCAGGGATGCGCGTCCGTTCATCGCGGGCATGGCTCCGTCAAAGTCGGCCTGCACGTCATAACGCGCGGAGCGCAGTCCACTGCTGGCCAGAGCCGCACGGCGGAGCACTTCGGACGGCGGCAGATCCCCCTTCTTCCCGCAGGAAGTAAGAAGCAGAACCGCACAGCATCCGCACAGGAAGACACGACGCATTAGAACGGGGAAAGACCGGCGTTTAGTGTGCCTGAAGACACTCGCGCGTGCCAGCGCAAGTCCGGCTTTCGATATCCGAGGCTTCCTCGATCGTCCAGCGGATGGTCTTCTTCCGGCTTGCACGGATGTCTCCGCGGAGTTCGAGTACGCGGACATCGTTACCCTGCAGCGTCAACGGCGGATCGAGCGTGAGACGCACCGTGTCGCCGTCCATCCGGTCCGCCTTGGCACTGAGCGGCGTGCCATCGGAGCCGCGCAGATACAGCGAACGCAGGTCGGTGTCCCGCGCGGAACCCTGGTTGGTGAAGCGAATAGCCGTCACCTGCTGGTCCCCGCGCGACCGCGCGACAAGACGCAGGCGCTGCAACACGCGGTTGGCGCCGTAGCTCTGAGAACCGGTAATGGAGAGATATTCCACATCAATCGTTCCCGGCTGCACGCGCTGCGGTACGGTGGCGGCAGGAGAAGGCGTGCCGGAAGCAACCGCGACGAAGCGCACGGATGCGTCGGCCGCCGTACCACCCTTGAACTCCAGCAGGTGCTCTCCGCCGAGCGCGGCATCCGGTGAGATGCTCACGAGAATCGTTACGACTGTCTCGCCGCAGGCAGGCAGAACATAGTTGCGAAAACGCACCGTAACCGCGCCGTCTTTCTGGGGCACGAACGAGCGTGTGACGCGTTGGTCGCCAACCCAGGCGTAGACGCCGTCGAAGTCGCGCGCATCACCAAGACCGCGGTGCTGGAGTGTAAGCGATGTGAGCGTGACGGGCGCATCACATGGCGTGCGCAGCGCGAGCGTCATCAGCGGATAGCGCTGTGCCCCACGCGGGATGGAGCCGGCGAGCGGCAGGGACGTCGCGCCGACCTCCACGGTGCCAGGCGGCACAGGAGTCCCGGCGAACGCCACCGGCGCGATCATCAGAACGCAGGCGGCAGCAAGCGACAGATGGAAAATCTTCATAGGACGCCAGTATAGCGCCCGCAGCGCGCAACCGCGGCAATTCCCCGTCTTTTTCTCACCACCGGCCGCTTGCACCGCCGCCGCCGAACGACCCGCCCCCAAAACCGCCGAATCCCCCGCCGCCCCGTCCGCCGCCCATTCCACCCATTCCACCCCAGAAGCCGCCGCGCCCACCCCTGCGGGGAGGGTGTCTGGAAATCCAGTAGTCGAAGAACAGTCCAAGCGCGATACAGAACGGGATGGAGAGCCACCAGCCGAACAGGAACGTCAGGACCACGCCGACGATGCCGCCCAGCACTCCGCCCAGCCACCACGAGCGCGACTGCGCCATGACCGATCCGAAGAACTGCAGAATAACCAGGATGAGAAAGAAAATTCCCTGCGCGGCGGCGCCGCCCGGAGACTCCGAGTAGCGGTCAGCCGTGTACTCGCCGCCGATGTGCTTCTCCAGCGACTCGACGGCTGCCAGCAGACCCTCGGCATAGTTGCTGCGCTGGAACTCGGGGGCGATGTCGCGTTCGATGATGCCCTTGGCAACAAGATCGGGCACGGCGCCCTCCAGACCGTGACCCACTTGGATCGTGATCTCGCGGTCCTGCAATGCAGCTAAAATAAGAATGCCGTTGTCGTTCTGCTCCGTGCCGATGCGCCATTTCGGGTTATCCACGACATCCATGGCGGCGTCGAAGATCGGTTCACCGTTGAGCGTGTCCGTGAGCAGGATCGCGATCTCGTTGCTCGTCTCATTTTTGTACCGCAGCAGCTCGGCCTCCAGCGACTGCTCCTCCTCGGGAGTCAGCGCCTGGAACGTTTGCGTCACATAGCCGTCGTTCGCCGGTACCTGATACGCGGCTGCCGGGGCCGCGACGAGTGCGAGCAGCAGGGTGGCCGGCAGCAGGAAGCGTCGGATGATCCGCATATCAGGAAGACGGCGCGCTGGCATCGAAGTCGACCGTCGGAGCCGTGTCGGCGCCGTCAGCGGCTTCAAACGGCTTCTCGGAGGCAAAGCCGAAGAATCCGGCAAGGATGTTGCCCGGGAAGCGCTGGACTTTCACGTTGTAGGTTACGACGACTTCATTGTAGTCGCGGCGCGCTTCGGAGATACGGTTCTCGGTGCCTTCGAGCTGCGTCATCAGGTCGCGGAACGCCTGCGTGGCCTGGAGCTGCGGGTATGCCTCAACAGTGACAAGGAGGCGGGACAACGCGGATTCGAATCCGGTCGCAGCCTGAATCTGGCCCTCGCGGGTGGTGGCACCCTGCCACTGCGAACGGGCGGCCGTGACGGCCTCGTAGGTCTCACGCTCGAAGTCGGCGGCACCCTTCACGGTGTTCACAAGATTCGGAACGAGATCGAAGCGACGCTGATACTGCGTTTCCACCTGCGCCCAGGCGGCGGTCACCGTTCCGCGCGAGGTCACAAGTCCGTTGTAGCCGGTCCACACCCAGGCGACGAGTATCACGGCTATACCGAGCACAATGTAGAGAGCGACGGGTTTCTGATTGGCCATGGGGATGCTGGGGAAAGAAATCAGACGCAGTATACAGCATTTGTCACTCGTGCAGCTCGTCGTCCTCCGAATTGTACAAAGGCGCTCCCGCCGCGGCTGCGGGCCCGAACGAATCGATGATGAGCGTGAGCACGTAGGCCACGAGCGCATACGCGGCGATCGCCGCAGGAATAGCCCAGTCGATAGTGGCGCTGGCCGTGACGCGCCAGGGCGAAAAGAGCCCGGTGAACGGATAGACCAGCGGATCGCTGATGGACTCGACGAAACGGTAGAACCACGAGACGGTATTCGCGCCGAGCAGCTGGAGCGCCATCCGCAGGCAGAGCAGCGCGACGATGACATCGAGGATGCGCCGTATGTGGCGGGAAGGGTTCTTTTTCATCGGATCAGAAGCTGACCGGAATGGTCACGACGTCGATGGGCGTGCCGTCCTTCGCGGAGTAATCGAATACTTCCACCGTGCCGCCGGTTCCGGACGGCTGCGGGTACGCGAGACTGACGCTGAAGGGCCCGAAAAGTCCGATATCGGGGGCATCGGCGGTGCCGTTGCCCTCGGCGAGCAGCGTCCCGTCGGCGTCATGCACGCGATACGAGAAGGCATTTTCAAACACACGGGCCCTGCCGGTGATGACGACGGGGTTCGTGATCCTCGCACCGGCGACCGGCGAGGTGACGACGATGTTGGCCTCCGCCCTGGAAGACGACGACGTCTGCGGCGGGAAGGTCACGGGGATCTCCTCGGTGAAGCTGCGGCCATCGGGCAGGGCGCAGCGGCGCGGGTAGCTTTCCATCACGGGGAAGCCGCGGTCTGCGCATTCCTGGAACGAATTGGTGGCGCGGGCGCGCTGCCAGTTCGTTACGAAACACCAATCATCGTCGCAGACGAGCAGGAGCAGCGTGATGGTGACAAGCAGGAGTGCTGCCAGACAACCGATGACCGCGAACAGAAAGCGTTGGGACATGCGCAAAGAGTAGAGGAAAAAAGAGTTTCCGTCGGGGATTTCAGCGCCAGAGCGAGAGGATGACGGCGCTGCTCAGCAGCATGCATAAATCGTAACCGACTTCAATCAGCCAGAGCGAGCGGGAACGGCCCGTGTATAGGAAGTGGTTGAGGCTCATAAGGGCTACGAGCGCGAACCACAGAAAGAGCGCGAGGAGGATGGCGTCGGCGGTCGTGCGGGTGTTCAGCAGGACCATGAGGTACGAGAGCACGAGCGCGGAGCCGAAGCCCGTCAGCATGCTGACGAGATACACCCAGGGGCCGGGACCGGCCTTCATGCTCTTTGCCGAGACGCCGGCAAGCTTCATCCACGGTTCGCCGAACAGCAGCGGCGAAAACCACAGCATGCCGACGATCATGCTCGCGGCCGTGCAGGCCAGGAGCGCGGGAAAATTGAGAGCGGGCAGAAACATACGGAGTGGGGAAACCCGCGCATCATACAGCATGACAATCCGTCCGGCGATGTTTCAGCGTCTGCGGCCGCGGAAGCCTCCTCTGTTGCCGCCCCCTCCGCGATGTCCGCCATGGAAGGACCGTCCGCCTCCGCCATCGGCGTGGCGCGGATCCTCCGGAGCGACCGCGCGCGGCGGCGGGAGATCGTGCGGGAGGGCTTTGTGCGGGAGCTTGAGACGCGTGAGGCGCTCGATAGCGATCACGTCGGAGCGCTGGTCGGGCGTGGCGAAGGAAATAGCGCGGCCTTCACTGCCCGCACGTCCGGTGCGTCCGATGCGATGGACGTAGTCGTCAGGACTCTCCGGCAGATCGAAGTTGACGACGAGTTCGATGTTCTTCACGTCGATGCCGCGCGAGGCGATATCGGTCGCCACGAGCACTCGGTACTTGCCGGACTTGAAGCCATCCAGCGCTTCTTTGCGCTGCGCCTGGGAACGGTTGGCGTGGATTTCGGCTGCTTCGTGGCCCATCGAGCGGACGGAGCGGACAATTTTCTTGGCACCGTGCTTGGTGCGCGAGAAGACAAGAACCGTACCGTGGTACTCCGTGAGAATTTTTTCCAGCAGGCGGATCTTCTCGGCCTTCTGCACCATGTAGAGTTCCTGGATGACTTTTTCCGCAGCGGTGCCTGCGGGGGCGATCTCCACGCGCACCGGCAGCTGCATGTGCGAGCGCGCGATGCGGACGATGTCCGCGGGCATGGTCGCCGAGAAGAGCAGTGTCTGGCGCTCCTTGGGCACGGCGCCGAGGATGCGGTTGATCTGCGGGGCGAATCCCATGTCGAGCATGCGGTCGGCCTCGTCGAGGACAAGGATTTTGACGAACTTGAGCGTGATCGAGCCCTGCTCCATGTGATCCAGCAGGCGGCCCGGCGTCGCGACGACGATATGCGGGCGGTTGCGGATTGCCTGGCGCTGGAGGTTCATGGACGCGCCGCCGATGAGCACAGCCGTGCGCATGCCGGAGGTGTGTTCGAATTTGCGGAGCGTCTCCTCCACCTGGAGCGCAAGCTCGCGGGTCGGGAGGACGATGAGCCCGTTGCCGCCGGTCTGCTTGAGGCGCTGGAGCATCGGAATGCCGAAGGCGAGCGTCTTGCCTGTGCCGGTCTGCGCGATGCCGATCACGTCCTTGCCCTCGATAGCCGCGGGGATGGAGTGATGCTGGATCGGCGTGGGCACGGTAAACGACAACTTGTCGAGGGCTGCCAGAAGGTCTGGAGCGATGCCGAGGCCGTAGAACGTATGCTGCGGCGCCGGGGTGGCGGGCGGGGTCGGATGTGTCATTAGGGCGCAATCCTAGCAGACTACTGGGCTATATACACGTCAATTCGTCATGTTCCGTAGAGCGTCATGGCCCGGGACAGGGCAGACCGGAGGATGCCGCGGGTCGCCCTATCGTTGAGCCGGAAGACTTTCGGCGGCTTGTCCCCTGCCTCGGCCACGCGCAGCTGCAGCCCGTCGCCGCGCACATCGAGGATTTTGGGTAACCGCAGGGCCAAAGGCTTCTTCGAGCGGAAAATCAGACGTTTGTTCGTCAGAACCAGCGTCCCCGCCTGTTCAGTCGTTTTCGACTGCAATTCCGCCTTCTCCACCCAGTGCGCCCGCTCGCCGTCCGGGAGCGCGAGGCCACGTGGACGGACGACCGGCAGGTGTCCGTGATCGATTTCATTGAGAATATGCAGGCGCAGCAGTTCCTTCTTGGTCGCGCCGACCTCGGTGTCTTTGATACCCAGAAACGTCTGGATTTTGCCCATCTCGTTCCACTCGTCTTCCGTCACATTCTCGTCTTCGGCCACGCTCTGAAACGCGATCAGGTAGAGCTGCACGCGCACAGGACGGATGTCTTCCTCGGTGAACCCGTACTCGTCGCGGAAGCGCGACAGCTCGGTCATCTCTTTCTCGGTCAACTTGCCGTCCTTGACCGCATCGAACAGCGCCTCCTGGAACTCGCGGCGGCGGTTTGCCCGCGTGAGCGAATCGCCGAGGCGGCCGGTGAGCGAGGCGAGAAAGCGCGACATGCCCTCAGCATAGCAGCGGCCCGGAAGCGGCCGTAGGCAGAAGCCGGTTTTTCGGGTATACTTGCAGGAACATGTTTGAAATCCTCTTCCTCTTCCTGATCATCGCCGCCATCCCGCCCACTCGCGGAGGCGCGTTGCTCGCGATCCCGGCGATCCTCTTTATCGCGCCCGGAACGTGGGCCACGTGGACCGGCGCGCCGTTCGTGCCGAGCTCGGACAAGAAGATCAAGAAGATGATCGAGCTCGCGGGCATCAAGCCCGGTGAGAAAGTCTACGACCTCGGCTGCGGCGACGGCCGCGTGGTCTTTGCTGCGGCTGCCGCCGGCGGAGACGCGACGGGTTTTGAACTTTCGATCCCCACCTTCTTGCTTGCCTGGTTCCGCGCGTACAAGAAGAAGGGCGCCAAAATCCGCATGAAGAACTTCTGGGCCCAGGACTACCGCCAGGCTGACGTGATCTTCTGCTATCTGCTCACGCAGACCATGCAGCAGTTCCGAGACCGCGTGTGGCCCCAGCTCAAGCCGGGCTGCCGCGTCGTCTCGCACGCGTTCACCATGGAAGGAATCCCGCCGGACCTCAAAGAAGACGGCGTGGCG
>CAZFBZ010000029.1:0-18294 GCA_964517345.1 uncultured Candidatus Peribacteria bacterium
GAAAAGAGCCGCAAGCACTATACGCGTTTTAGAGCGTTAAGCAATGCTTATGGTCAATGTCAATAATACGATATTTGCTCTTATATTAGCCAATATTTTAGGTGCCGACCGATTCTGCCTTATCGTGCCAAAACCTTGTGCGCCTTCGCCAGATCCTGTCCCGCCTGGGCGGCCAAAAGCGAGATCTCGCCCGCGAGCACCGCCGCGCCGATACTCTCGGCCAACTGCTGCTTGCGATGCAGCTTCGTCACCGGTTTCAGAAGCATGTTCAGGCACTGCGCCTGTGCAGGAAGCGTCGTGCCGCCGCCGCGCACGCCGACAATCACCGCCGGAAGACGCACCGTCACCTCCAGTCCTTTTTCCGTCTCGCCGATGTAGGTGTCCGTCAGTGAACCCTCCACCACGTGCGCCGCATCCTGACCGGTTGCGAGGTAGAGCGCCGCGATGATGTTGGCCGCATGGAGATTCCGTCCGATCGCGCCCGCGAGTTCCGAACCGATCTCCAGCTTAGCCTTCGCGACTGCGAGCATTTTCTCCGGCGTGGTCTTGAGGATCGTCGTGATCGTTTCCTCACTCAGCACGCACGTCGCCGTCACTTCGTAGCCGCGTCCGGATTCCGACGTGCGCAGGCTCGGTTTTTTATCACTGTCGACGTTCGCGGCAACCGTGATCAGTGTCGCGGTTCCGTCGGACTGCTCCTGCGCCCAGTCGCCCACGGCCTGCGCCGCGATGGTGATCATGTTCATGCCCATCGCTTCATCAGTATCGGCCTTCAGTGTCAAAAACACGTGTCCGGCGCTTTCTTCGAGGTCATAGCTCAGGATCTTCAGATGATGGCTTGTCCCTTCGGCGATCGCTTTCCACTCGGTCTCGCGCGTTTTCAGCATCTTCAGAAAATCCTGCTTCGCTTTCCACGCGATGGACCGGCTGATGCCGTGCTGGATGCATGTGATGGTCACGTTGGATGCCGACGCGGCCTTGCAGCCGCGGTTCACGCTCGCGACGAGCGCGCCTTCGGTCGTGGCGAGCGGCAGGTGCAGCTCGCCGGATTCTTTGGAACTGAACGCGACGCGCAGCGGACCCGCGTAGCCGACGGGGAGGGGGATGCCGCCGAGCATCTGTTCGCAGTTGCGCTCGTCGGCGTGGGCGATGGCATCGGTCCCGACATGCAGCATCGACAAGTCCACGCCGAGTTCGCGCTCGACACGCGTTCGCCGTTCGTCGCAGCGTCCCGCCGCGTCGAGGCCGTCCGGAAGTGTGCGCAGATCCATCGTATAAAGCGTAGAGCCATTGTGACGGCTTTGCACGCGTTCTATGCTGTCCGGTATCGCGCACAAAGTCACCGCATCGGCGCCGGGCAAGCTCGTCATCCTTGGTGAGCATGCCGTGGTCTACGGACGTCCGTGCATCGTCACGGCCGTCGGACAGCGGTTATTCGTGACTGCCACGCCCATCGATAAGCCCGTTCTGGAGCTGTCCGCCCCCGATGTCGGGCTGGAGGCCTACAGCAAGCCGTTCGCCAAGCTTGGAACGGGCGAGGTGCCCAAGGCAGCCGCCTTCGTGGAGGGCGCGCTCAAGATGTTTCTTCAGCATCATCCGCTGCGCGGCGGCGTCCGGCTGGAGACACGCAGTGAGTTCTCGTCGCAGTACGGGTTCGGCTCGTCCTCGGCGTCGGCGGTCTGTGCCATCCGGGCGCTCGGAGGATTACTCGCCCTCGATATGCCCGCTCGCGAAGTCTTTGATCTGTCGTTCCGCACCGTGCGGGATATCCAGAAGACGGGATCGGGGGTGGACGTCGCGGCCGCGGTCTACGGCGGCACGCTGGTGTACGAGATGGAAGGCCGGAGGCTGGATGCGCTGCCCGTTACGCCGCCGCTCGTAGTCGGCTACACCGGGATCAAGGCCGATACGGTCACGCTGCTCAAGGAAGTAGCCGCTCTTGCCGAGAGCGAGCCCGAATCGGTCGAGGCGATCTACATTGGTATCGAAACGCTCGTGGAGCAGGGGATCGCGGCGCTCAGGAAGAAAGACTGGAAGGCCTTCGGTGAGGTGATGAACCACAACCAGGCGTTGCTGGAGACGCTCGGCGTCGGCAGCGCTGTGCTGACGTCGCTCATTACGGCTGCCCGGGACGCCGGTGCTGCGGGGGCCAAGCTCTCAGGGGCGGGGCGGGGAGATTGCATGCTGGCCCTTGCAGCAACAAAGAAGCATGCCGTAGAGGGGGCCATCGCCAAAGCTGGGGGGCAGGTCATCGAGGTTGCCCTGGGCGTCGACGGCGTGCGTCTGGAGGCGTAATCTCCGGCTATGTCCAAGGCTACCGCCATCGCGCCGTCCAACGTGGCGCTCGTGAAGTATATGGGACGCAAAGACGAAGTCCTGCGCCTGCCGGAGAACGGCAGTATTTCCATGAACCTGAGTGATCTGCTCACCACCACGACTGTCGAATTCGATCCGTCGCTCAAGGCCGACATTGTGGAGATCAACGGCGAGGTGGAAGAAGGCGAGCACTCCCGCGCGGTCAAGCATCTGGATCGCATCCGTCAGTTAGCCGGTATGAAAATGCATGCACGTATGAAAAGTACGAATAATTTCCCGGGCGGCACGGGCCTGTCTTCGTCGTCCTCCGGCTTCGCCGCCCTCACCATGGCCGCCGCGGCTGCCGCCGGGCTCCGTCTCTCGCCCAAAGAACTCTCCATTCTCGCGCGGCAGGGATCGGGCTCGTCGTGCCGGTCGATACCGGACGGATTCGTGGAGTGGAAGGACGGCGATACCAGCGAGACGTCCTACGCCGAGAGTCTGTTCCGGGAAAATTACTGGGATATCCGTGACGTGGTCGCGGTGGTGAACAAGGGGCGCAAGGAAGTGAAATCCAGCGAGAGCCATGTGCGCGTGACCAAAGGTCCCTACTACGCAACGCGTATCGCCCGTATGCCCGAGAAGATCAAGCGCTGCCGAAAAATCCTCGTTGCCAAGGATTTCCCGGCGCTTGGCGAGTTTTTGGAGGAGGAAGCCCTCGATCTGCATGCGATCTTCCTCACGGCGGGCATTATCCACCTGGAACCCGCGACCATCCTGCTGATGAAGCTCTGCCCCAAGTGGCGCGCAGAGGGATTGCAGGTCTATTTTACGCTCAATACAGGTCAGGATGTGCATCTGTTCTGCGAACCCGGCACCGTCGATGCCCTTCAGGCGAAACTTAAGAAACTGCCCGAGGTGCGCGAGGTCATTGTGAACAGGCCTGCGGAGGGGGCGAGGCTGTCGGACAAGCATTTGTTTTGAGAGGTCATGCTTCGACGAGCTCAGCATGACAAAGCTATGTCACCCTGAGCGTAGTCGAAGGGTGACATGGCGCACGGCTGATGCTGGGGTTGTGTGCGAAATCACAACTCCATCACCGGCCTGTTTCCCGCGATCGTCTTCAGCACTTCCATATCGGAGTGCAACGCCAGCACCATGCCGCCCCCTCCGCCCGTGCGCCCGCCCGCGCCGATCACTTTTGCGGCGCCTCCCGCCTGCTCGATGGCCGCGATCAGTGTCTGCGTTTCCGGGGGCACCACGCCGAGCGCGACTTGCGCCCGGTGATGATCCCGGAACACAGTCATGGGGGATTCGCCGTGCAACAGGCGCTCTGTGCAGCCACCGATTGTTGCCAGCGCCTCGCGGGCACCCGGTTCTTCCAGCCGGCTCCTGAGCCAGGCCACCAGGGCCGGAGTCGTCTCGCCGGGCTCCCCGGTGTCGATCAGCAGCGCGGGACCCAGCGATGACATGCTGAATTCGGCATTGCGGGCGCCCTCGCCCTTCCGGAATACAATGGGCGCCCCCGACCAGACGACGGCGAAATCCAGACCGCTGTGGCCGGGGTTGAGCACGTCTTCATTCCGCCGCGCCTGCACTTCGCAGTTCTCTCCGAGCAGCGCGCGCGTGACGGCAATCACGACCGCCGTCGATGAGCCCATGCCCTTGCCTGCCGGGATGCCCATTTCGATCTCCAGCGTCCCCGGATACGCCACGCGGGATTGTTCCTCGCAGAGCGCGACGATCCGCCGCACGTAGTCGTGCCAGGCCGGATGTCCTCCTGGCCCCTTCCAGATGATCTGTGCCGGTGATGCGTCGCCCGGATCGAACCGCACCCGTACCCCGCCCCGGGCCGGAATGGCGAGCCCCGCAAAGCCCTCCGTCACCGCGTACTCGCCCGCGAGAATGATCTTGCCGGGGGCGAAACCCGTGCCGCTCATGCGCCGAACCGTCGTGAGCGGTCCCCAAAGGCGTCCAGAGCGTTTTTCAGATCCTCCGTGCCGAACTCCGGGAAGAGCTTGGGGGAGAACATCCACTCCGCATACGTGCTCTGCCACAGGCAGAAGTTGCTCGTCCGCCGCTCGCCCGAGGTGCGGATGATCAGATCGATATCCGGCAGTTCCGGGTGGTCCAGATGTGCGCGGATGGCCTCCTCTGTCGGCTCGGCACCGTCCAGCCGCCTGATGGCGCGCGTGACCTCGTCGCGTCCGCCGTAATCGATCGCCAGGTGCAGTGTGAGCCGCGATCCGACTGGCGTGTCCTGCTGGATCTCGTCCAGCATCTTTGTCAGGGCGGGGGACAGCCGGTCGGTCCTGCCCGAATGCGCGACACGGATGCCTTTCCTCTTCAGCTCCGCGCGCTCGGTGCGCAGGTACTTCTCCAACATGCCCATCAGCTTCTCCACTTCGTTCTTGTCGCGTTTCCAGTTCTCCGTCGAGAAGCACCAGAACGTCAGCGTGCCGATACGTCCGTCCTTTTCCGCCGCATCCAGCAGCGTGCGGAAGTTCTCGGCCGATGTCTCGTGGCCACGCCAGGCCGCCAACCCCTGCTTTTTCGCCCAGCGGCGGTTGCCGTCGGGAATGATTGCCACATGGAGGAGGGGGGCGGGTGTCATGCGGGTCAGGCCGTATGCGTGAGGAGCAAGCCGAGTCCCTGATGGAACCACGGCGCATAGAGATCGGCATGCTCGCGCATGTCGTTTTGCAGCTCTTTTACGTTGATCCATTTCCATTCAGCTACCTCGGCGGGATCGGCTTTCACGACAGCAGTATCAGTGTCGCCCCGGAGGATGGTGACATGCTCGTGCTCCACGCCGCGGCCCAGCGGGTCCAGCGCGCGGTACGTGAAGTCCGTCACGGGGCGCAGCGGGCACGAGAATCCCAGCTCCTCCCGCAGACGGCGTTCGCCCGCTGTGGCTGGTGCCTCGTTCTCGAACGGATGGCTGCAGCAGGTGTTGGCCCAGATCAGCGGCCAGAGCATTTTTTTGTCACTACGCCGCTGGATGAGGATCTCCGTGCCGTTCTTGCGCAGGACATACACCGAAAAGGCTTTATGCAATTTGCCCTCGCCGGTATGCGCTTGCACGATCTCACAGAGTCCGATGGGTTCGCCGAGAGCGTTGACGAGGGTGACGGTGCGCGCCATGCAGCGTCAGAATGGAGGACACGTGTTCCCGTGGCAAGGCTCTCACGCCAGGATCAGGGCGTTGGCGATGGAGAAGTAGATGATGATGCCTGTCACGTCCACGAACGTGGCCACGAACGGACTGGAGGCGTAGGCGGGATCAAGGCCGAGACGGCGGAAGGCGAGAGGCAGGAGCGAGCCGACCATGGTGCCCCAGAGGCAAATGAGCGCCACCGACGCGCCAATGACCAATGCCAGATCCCAGCGCTGCGCCCTGCCGAGAATATCCGCCGGGGTCAGGAAGGCGCGGACAAAGCCGACCGCCCCGAGCGTGGCACCGAGCGCGAGGCCCATTTTCAGTTCGTGACGGAGCACGCGCCACCAGTCGCGCGGCGTCACCTGGCCCAGTGCCATCGCACGCGTGATAAGCGTGGCTGCCTGTGAGCCGCTGTTGCCGCCCGTGGAGATGCAGAGCGGGACGAAGAGAGCGAGTGCCGTGACGGTGGCGATGGAACTCTCGAACGATGCGAGTGCGGTGAAGGTGAAGAGTTCGGCGATGAATAGCACCGAGAGCCATACGGCGCGGTTGCGCCAGACGGTGGCAAAATTCCCGCGCAGATAATCGGTTTCGATCGGGAAGACGGCGGCCATGCGGTAGGCGTCCTCGGTGGCCTCCGCCTCGGCCACGCGCAGCAGGTCGCGGATCTGGATGACGCCGAGGAGTTGGCCGTGATCGCTGATTACGCAGATGACTTCGCTCTGGGCCTTGGTGATCAGCGAGAGCACCTGCTCGCGGTCGGTGCTGTGCAGCGTGGCCACGACGGGCTTGGTCACGTGCGACGCATGCTGCGTTCCCGGCGTAACCAGAAGATCGCGCGGCGAAATCGTCCCGATCACGCCCTTGGTCGCGTCCACCGTCACGACGATCGGGATCTGCTTGTGAACCCGGCCGTACTCCTGCACCGCGGCGCGCACCTCCTGCATGGTCATCGAGGGCTGGACCGAGAGGAAACTGAGATCCATCAATCCGCCGGCCGTCTCGGCTCCGAACGTCAGGAGCTTCTCGATCTTGCGGCGCTTGTCCTCCTTCATGTGGCGCAGGACTTTGGGGCGCTGATGTTCGGGGAGGTGCTGCAGGATGTCGGTCGCGTCGTCTTCTTCGTTGAAGTGCAGGAACCGCGAGAGTGACAGTTCCGTCAGGCGGGGGAAGATGTAATCCTTGTCGGCTTCAGTGAGGACCACGGCCACCTCGGACTGGCGCTCGGGCGGGAGGTGCGCAAAGACCTTCCGTTTGCCGTGCGGCAGCGAATTGATGATCTGGGCGATCTCCTGCGGGCTCAGTCGGGCAAGCGCGCTCTTCAGCCGCTGGTCATCCTTCCGGGAGAGCAGGCCGTCTACCTGTTCGACGAGATCCGTGATCGGCATGAAGGTACGGAGAAACGGGGAGGCCTTCCGCGGGTTCGCCGGAAGACGGGGGCCGCGCCGGGCCCGTGTTGCGGGCATTCTAGACCTCTCCCCGTGATCATTGGCAACCGAAAACGGCCGGTTTCGCCGTACCGATGAGTTACCGCAGTCCGGGACTCGCCCGGAGACGCGCGGTCTGTTTATACTGCGGTCCATGGATACCCGTGCCACCCGCCTTGCCGAAGTGCTCATTGATCACTCCCTGAAGCTTAAACCTAAGGAGAAGCTGCTGATCTGCACCTCGGATCTGACCCCGATGGAAATCCTGCAGGAGGCATACCGTCTGGCGGTCGCCCGCGGCGCCCACGTCGAACTGGACATCCTCGGGCTGCAGCTGCACCGCGGCCGCAGCGACGCGGGGGGTTTTCTGAAACTCTTCCTGGAGGGCGCGACCGACGAACACCTTGGCACCGTGCCTGAGCTGGCGCTCCGCAAACTGGAGTGGGCCGACAAGTTCCTCTTCATGGTCGTCATTCACGATGAACTGTTCCTGTCGGAGATCGATCCGGTTCGTCTGGGACTGTGGCGCAGCACGCGCTTCACGCTCCTTGAGCGCATCCTCGGCAAGACCTGGGTACTCACGCAGTTCCCCACGGCCGCGACCGCCGCGTCCGCGGGCATGCCGCTCCAGGACTGCATCGATTTCTATTACGAGGCCTGTCTCATCGATTATCCGGAGGAGGCGAAACGCCTGCAGGGACTGCAGGACGTTCTCGATGCCGGACGGCGCGTGCACATCACCGCGCCGGGTACCGATCTCACGCTCGGCATTGAGGGCCGTCTGGCTGCGGGTACCAATCTGGGACGTCGCAACATTCCGGACGGCGAGTGCTTCGTGGGACCGGAAGAACATGTCACCGAAGGACACATCACCTACGAATTGCCGCAGGTGCGTGAGGGGAACGAGGTCTCGGGCATCCGCCTGACGTTCGAGAAAGGACGCATTGTGTCCGCGTCGGCTGAAAAAGGGGAGGGCTACCTGATGCGGGTGCTCGACGATCACCCCGGCAACCGGAGTTTCGGCGAGCTGGGCATCGGCATGAACAGGATGATCCGCCGGTATATGCGCCAGACGCTGTTCGACGAGAAGATCGCCGGGACGGTGCACATGGCGCTGGGCCGTTCCTATGACGAAGAGCGCGGCGGCGGCAAGAACAAAGGCAGCATCCACTGGGATCTGGTCAAAGACCTGCGCTTCCCGGGGACGCTCGTCACGGTCGACGACCGCCCGATCATCCGGGACGGCGATCTGCTTGTCTGATGTTCAGGCCTCTTTGGCGGGCTTGCTGCGCATGATCATGATCAGTTTGGCGACGCCCCAGGCGATCAGCGCGTAGACGACCATGGCCATGAGCGTGTTGGGCTCAGCCGTCGGTCCCGCGACCACGGGGCGGGGGAACAGGCCATCGAAAGGCAGGAGCAGCACCGACGACAGCCCGTAGACGATGATTGCAAAGAAGTTTTTGGCATTGGCGCCGAGGATTTTGAGGAAGAACCGCAGCATCAGCAGTACTTCTACGAACCCCAGGATGAAGTACACCATGCGATACGCACGATAGTTTTTGATCTTCATGTTCACCGGCGGCTCCGAGGCGGGCTGTACCTGTACGCGATCGTCCATGGTGCGCACGGTATCACCTTGCGCACGAGCGGACAACGGGAGGGGTTGGGAGGTTCTCCTCCCAATAAAAAAACGTGCGCCAAATTTTCCTCCACGAAAGAACAACGGCCGTCGCCGTCTTCATTGTCTGCACGTAGAGGAAAATTTGGAGCGGGTTACAGGAGTTGAACCATGTGTCTCCGGCGTGGAACGCCGACGTCCTAGCACTGAACGAAACCCGCATGTTTGGCGCGACGGGTATTCTACAGCCGTCTTTTCAGCCGCGCCAGACGCTAGAATGCATCTCTTGTGGCTTTCTGGAGGGGTTTTTGGAGTGGCAGAGTGTGATCGGGTGCGTTCCGGCGGGACTTGCAAAGGTCCACAGCGCTGCGATAATGCCGTGCCTTTTGGGAGCATCTTTTTCCACGCCGCTATGAAGAGCAGTTGCAATATCATCGATCGCATCACCGAACTCGAGGAGCAGACCGCCGCACTCGACCGGCGCGATCCGCTGCATGAGTGTTTGTATGACGCCAAGATGCGGTACCTCGGCGCGTCTCAGGGAATCGAGAACATGGACCTGGCTCTTCGCCAACTCGCCCTTGTCGCCGAGGAAATCCGCTCCCGCACAGCGGGGGTCGGTCTGCCGGTGCGGGCGGCCTAAGCGCGGCCGTCTCAGTCCCGCGGCGCGCGCAGGGCACCATTCAGGAAGCCTTTTTTCGTGTCAAAAGCACGGTTCATGCCCGCCAACGCGCGGGCGACGGCATCGGGCGTGTCGCACAGTTCAATCAGCGGCGCCAGGGCTTCATTGCCGTGGCGGTCCTCGTGTTCGCGATGGCTGTCGATGTACGTCATCTCCCGTTTCCTGAATCTTCCCTTGAAAGGCGGCTGCTGGAGCGCGCGATAGATCCATGCGTATTCGATTCCGAGCCCGTATTCGAAGAGCGTCAGGCCGCCCATCGAGGCGATGACGTCTCCTTCCTCGCCGAACGAGTCGAATGTCCGCACGTAGCCATCCACCTCCGGAAAATCGTCGGGCGTCTCAAAACTGATCGGTACGCGCTCTTCGGCGAAGATCCGCTCGATGCCCGTGCGGAACCACGCGCGCCACGTTGAGTGCTGCCGGTCGCGCCGGACCTCGCCGCGATGACGCCCTTCCTCTTCATCTAGGTTCTTGCGCACCGCCGCAGCCACTGCCAAATAACGGTCATCCTTCCCGGCCAATTCGAGGGCCTGCGCTTCGAGCGTCGCGAGGTACTTCACGAACGCCGTGCCGGCCTGGAGGCGACTGCCGAAGTATCGGGCCAGCAGTTCCATGGGCAGATCTCCCGCGGCCGCCCGCTGCAGGAATTCATGATCGCCGATTTTTTCCGCCGCCTTGTCGAACGGTTCGCGCGTCAAAAGCATGGCGGTACCCTAGCCGTGAGTTGTTTCTTGTCAATAAACACGATATGTGTTGTCACATTTTTCTCATACCGTGAGCTCTTTTCGGCTGTATCCCCGTCGGAGTAATTCGTCGAAGACCGGACGCAATTTTGCGATGAGCGCGTCAGTGGCGCAGTCGGCTTGTTGTGAGACGGGCATGGGCACGGGCTCAAGACCCGCCCGGACGCGGGCGAAATTTGCCGCCACCTCCCTGCCGCTGTCCCGCCTCAACTGGTGCACGAGCACGTTTTCGCGCTCGATCTCGGCGACGCTCAATCCGACTGCCTCAATCGCGGCGTCGATTTCCGCAAAGAACTGCGCCGCGGTCATCGCCAGCCGCCTCGCGGTATACCCGACAGATACATATCCCATATCCGACAGCAATTCGCCTTCCGTCATGTCGAGATCCGCGCTCTCGGCCCGGTAATAGCCGCCCGGACAGCGCGCGTAGAAATTGTTGAGATCGTCTGACGAGGCTTCATCGCTGGGCGTGCTCATGGGAAAGCGGAAAAAACAGTGGGAACTATTCTTCCCCGAAGCGCGCGCAAGTCAACTCTCCAGCGCGCTTTTTGACGGGAGAGGGCGGGGGACTGCCGCGGGGAGCGGAATACGCTAGAGTCAGTCCGATGACTCCTGCCTTCCTCACCGGCATCGCCGGGTCGCTGATCCTCGTCATGGGTGCCGCGTTGCCGGGAGGCCGCCCGAGCCACCCGACGCGGTCGGCCAAGAACTGGTTCCTGACTGTCGGCGCGGCGATCATGTTCCTGTATTCCATACTCAACTATCTCTCCGGTGCGCCGGTGTTCTTCGTTCTGCTCGAACTGCTCGTGGTCGTCGCGAGCGCCCTGCTGATGCTCAACGTGGGCGAACGCATCGCCGATCCGATCATCCTCCTCGTGAGCGCGTTGCTCGTCATCTGGTCGCTGACGCTTTTCGAGGGCTACGAGACGCTCGTCTTCATCATCGGCCTGACGGGCATCGCCATCGGCTATGTCGCCGACGCGGGCAGCGCGCGCCGCGAACTGGCTCTCTGCCTGGGCAGCGGACTGATCGCGCTCTTTAGCTTCCTCACGGGCACGTGGGTCTTCTTCTGGCTCAACGTGTTCTTCTGTATCTTCTCGGCGTATCACTCCCTCGCAGCGCTTGCGCGCAAGGCGCCGTGATCCGCGTCACTTTTTCTCCTCCCGCCATGCGCTCCAGGCTCTTCGCCGTCCCGCTCCTGCTCACGTTGCTGTCCGCCTGTGCGCCGTCCCAGCCCGTTGCCACGACGGACACCATGGCATCGTCCGCTGCCACAGCCGCTTCATCCGCAGAGAGTTCCGTGAGCAGCGTTCCGGCGCTTCCCTACGAGGAAGCCATGGATGCGACGTTCTCGTCCCAGACACTCGGCATCTCGTTCCGGTATCCGTCGCGGTATTACGACTCATCGTGTGATCAGATGCTTCCCGTAGAAGCGCGCGAACGCATGGGCGCGGTCGATCTTGTCCCGACGGAAGTCTACGACGGCGCGTGCGCGCTGATTATCGATCCGACGGCCAAGGAGCAGCGTCAAAAAGAACTGACGTCGACAATCAACGCGCAGCGTGCGGAGACCGAAGAAGAGGTACGGGAGTTTATCGACCGCGTGTTCTCGCCGGACTGCATCATCACGGAGCGTGCCGAGGACGTGGATGTCACGCGCCTGTTCCTCTCGTCCAAAAATCCTCCCGCCGACGAGCCCGACTTCACCTGCAGCGAATCCATCCTGTGGCGCCTCGACCCCCGTGTCGTGGTCTTCAGCCCGCTCGGGAGCAAGACGGGAGGCGGTGTCGAATGGCCCGCCAAGGAGCCGTTTCTTTCCGCGGACGGCACCGAGGAACACAGTTTTGATTACGCGATCATGCAGAGCATCCGGTACCTGCAGCCTTAGCCTCCGACGTCGGATTCGCCTGCTGCCAGTCTGGCGATCGCTGCCTCTACCGCTGCCGGTGAATCCGCTTTGCAGTACACAGTCACGTGCGTTTTTTCGTGGGGTTTGACCCGCGCTCCCGGGCCGTTCCCGCAGACACCGAGACAGTAGTGGATGAGCTGGAGCGTCACCTTCCGCCCGCCGACTACGACCTCGGTTGAGGTGTTGCGCCCGGGAGTCTCGGCGAGTCCGCTGGCCTTGGCGATCTGCCGCACTGTTTCCTCGCCGCGCTTCCAGCATCCGCCGATACAAAACTGCAACAGGGGAGGGGCGGTCGTTTCGTCGGATGTAACCGGTTTTTCCATAAGCGCGGACAGGGGAGGGGAGCGGGTAACTCAGCGGTCCGTCATGCGCCTCCGTGTATCGAATACGGAGCGGACCGGGAGGGTGTATGTGCATACTAGCGAGCCGCCAGCCCGGCGCAACGTGGCATCGCACGGGTGTTTTTGGAAAGATTTGACTCCCCTGTTCTTCCGGCTATCATTCAACCAAATGGTTGAACTTACTCTCGATCTGGATCTGATCTTCGGCTCGCTCTCCCATCCCATTCGCCGGGACATCCTCCGGAGGGCGGCAAAGCAGGAGTGGTCCATCAGCGAACTGGCCAAGCCCTACAAGCTCACCCTCGCTGCCATCTCCAAACACCTCATGGTTCTGGAGAAAGCGAAGCTCATCATCAAGCGGAGGAGGGGAAAGGAGCATGTGGTCAGTCTCTCCGCGCCGGCATTTCAGGACGCTGCGAATTATCTGAAGGACTACGAACGTCTCTGGAATAACCGTCTGGATTCCCTCGAAAAATATCTTTCCACCTTTCCCACGGACGCATGACCACAAGCGTTATCAATGACCGGGAGATCGTCACCATCCGTACCGTGAATGCGTCGTGCGGGACGGTATTCAACGCCTGGGCCACGCCCGGCCAGCTGGCGCGATGGTGGGGACCGAAGGGCTTCACGAACACCTTTCATCAGTTCGACTTCCGAAAGGAGGGAGAGTGGAAGTTCACGATGCACGCACCCGACGGGAAGACCGATTATCCCAATCACTGCGTCTTCGAAAAGATCGATGCACCGCACACGATTGTCTTCCGGCATCTCCAGGCCGCCCATTCCTTCACGGTCACCGTCACGCTGGAAGAGGCGGGCTCCAAGACGCGTCTGACCTTCCGGATGACATTCGATGATCCGGCGGATTGCGCGCGTTCAAAAGACGTCATCCTCCAGGCCAACGAGGAAAACGTCGACAGGCTTGATGCGCTTCTCGCCTCCTTCTGATTCATTCTTTCATTTCTTTTCTCATCTACCTATGTCCGCGAACACCCCCAAAACACGCGACATCCGCATCACCCGCATTCTCAATGCCCCGCGAGAGAGGGTCTGGAAAGCCTGGACCGAGCCCGAGCAACAGAAGAAGTGGTGGGGGCCGAAGGATTTCACCGCTCCCGTCATCAAGAATGACCTGCGCGTCGGGGGAAGGTATCTCTACGCCATGCGCGGTCCAGCCGGCTCCGAATTCGACAGGGACATGTGGAGCACGGGCGTCTACAAAGAGGTGGTTCCCATGGAGAAGATTGTCGCCACCGATCATTTCGCCGATGAGCACGGGAACGAGGTCCCGGCCAAAGAGTATGGCATGCCGGGCGAATGGCCGGAGGAGATGATCGTCACGGTGACGTTCGAGGATGCCGGTCCCGGCAAGACGAAGCTTACGATCCTCTACACGGGACATGCTGCCGAGCTTGCCGATATGGCCAGCACCGGTTGGAGCCAGTCGCTCGACAAATTTGAGGCTATCCTCTGATATACTCTGTTTTCTTTATCTCTTCTTTCTTCCCTTTCCATGATCAAGCAGACAACGCTCCAGGACATCACACTGTTGCTCACGCGCCTGGCTACCGCAGCGGTTTTCATCTATGCCGGGACGGCCAAATTCTTCGTCTGGACCGGTCCCATCGAGGGCATGCCCGAGGCCATGGTGTGGCTCACCAAACTGCTGTCCATCGTCGAGCCTCTCGGTGCCGTGGCGCTCATTGCCGGCTACCTCACCCGTTGGGCGGGCGCTGGTCTGGCGATCATCATGTTCGGCTCGCTCTTCTTCGTCTATTTCATGTTCAAGGCTTCGCTCTTCACGGGCACGACAGGCACCGGCATGGATTACAACGTGCTGCTGATGATCACGTCCCTGGTACTCGCCACGTTCGGTGGCGGCAGCTGGTCCGTGGATGCCCTTCTCGCGCGCAGGAAGTAATTCGTTCTCCTTTCGCATCATGAGCGCCCAGAACACCGCCGACCGGGAAGTCGTCCTGAGCCGTCTCATCAGCGCTCCGCGCGACCGTGTCTGGTCGGCGTTCACGGAGCCGCAGCACCTGGAGAAGTGGTGGGGTCCGGATGGCTTCTCCATCACCACATACGAGATCGACGTGCGGGTGGGTGGCATCTGGCGCTTCATGATGCATGGCCCGGACGGCCGCGATTACCCCAACTGGATCAGGTTCACAGAACTGACCAGGCCCGAGCGGATCGCGCACGATCACGGCGCTGACGACGACAAAGTTCATTTTCAGGCCGTCATCACGTTTGAGGACCAGGGCGGCAAGACGCTGGTCACCATGCGGTCGGTCTTTCCGACGGCGGAGGCGTTGCAGTATGTGGTCAAAGAGCACAACGCGATCGAGGGCGGCAAGCAGACCCTCGGACGACTGGCGAAGTACGTGGAGGGGATGTGAATTCGTGCATGCGAAGACGCCTGTTCCTCCAGGAACGGGCGTTTACGCCTGTGTCGGCATGATGCGCTCCAGAAGCGTTTTGCCGGTTCTTTTGAATTCCATAACGAGAGCGTGAAGCACCATCAGTCCGCCCTCGGCGTGGGCCAGATATCGTTCTCGCCGCTCAAGAGGCAGCTCGGCATTACTGGCGTGACCAATGAAATCCGCATGCCTCAAGAGCAGTTGCGCGTCGTCCAACCACCGTTCGACGGCTTCCCGTTCTTTGCCTTGCAGTTGCTCCAGCGGGGTGAGGACATTCGGTGGCCGGATGCTGTCCATCGCCTGCGCGGTCTGGCTTGCCAGTTCGGTGACGGCGGCGAGGCGTGATTCAAAGTCGTTCATTGTGCCGAGGATACCGGATTCAACAATTTTTTGGCCATCTTGATCACCGTGATCTTCGGATTGTGTGCATCGACGGTTTCTTCAACGACTGCGTATCCGTGCCTCAGATAAAAATCCCGCGCCGTTATCGTCGAATAGAGATACACCTCCTCGCGGCCCTGTTCGAGCATCGATGCTTCGGCGACTTCCAGCAGGCGCGAGCCGACGCCTTCCCCTTGATGATCTTTGTGCGTGTACAACCGGGACAGTTCATTGTCGTCCAGCGTGTGGTCGCAAAAACCCAGCAGTAATTCATCCATGCGCTCTCTGGTGACGGCCACCCATCTTTTCACCTGGTCGGCGGTTTTCCGGATGCGTTCCGCATCGACTCTGTTCGCCCAGTAGGCGATCACGTCCGGCGGGTAATCCTTCGCGTTCACCGCGATAATGGTTTCCCGGCGCAACGTTGCGATTCCTTCCGCATCACTCTCTATCGCAGGGCGTATGTTCATGAAATCAAAATAGATCAAAAATAGTTTTTGTCAATTACGTAGAGAGAGCCCGTTTGGATACGCAGCCGCTCTGGGTAGGTCCACCCGGGAACAGAGCTGATTGTCATGAGAAAATTTTGGGACTATTCTTCACTTATCTATGTCGCACGATCACGCGCACGGGAAGTCACACGACGATCTTCTTGCAGAGCTTGCCGCGCAGCTCCAGCCTCTCCTGGAATCGTCGGAGCAGGGGATATACATATACCTGGATGATGATCACAAGGTGTGTAACGGGAAATTTGCATCGCTTCTGGGATACAGCTCAGATGAAGAATGGGCTCAGATGAAAGGCTCTTTCCCAGACGTATTTGTCGACGAAAACAGTCACGACACACTGATCGGTGCGTTCCAGAAGGCGGTGCAAAGCATGAGCGCTTCCACTATCAGTGTCCGGTGGAAGAAAAAGTCTGGCGGTGTCATCGACACGACCGTCATCCTCGTCCCTGTTTCGTACTCGGGCCATATGTTTGCCCTGCATTTTGTTTCATAAAGACCCGGGTGTTGGAGCGGATAAGACGGTCTGTTACAGCGCTGACAGGCGCTTCTAGGAGTTTCTGTCTCTGAGTGTTAGAATCCGGTTCTTCCCCCTAACACGCATGCTACAAGACTTCAGGGACTTCGCCATGAAGGGAAATGTCGTTGATCTGGCGGTAGGTGTCATCATTGGAACTGCGTTCGGCAAGATTGTTTCTTCGCTTGTGGGAGATGTTCTTATGCCGGCAATCGGACTGCTGTTCGGCAAAGTGGATTTTTCCGGCCTTGCGATCACGGTTGGCAGCTCCAGCATCAAATATGGAATGTTCATTCAGTCTGTTATCGACTTTGTCATCGTTGCTTTCTGCATCTTCATTGCCATTAAACAGCTCCAGCGATTCAAGAAGAAGGAAGCCCCTGCCGCTGCCCCTGAAATCTCCGCGGAGGTGAAGCTTCTGGCCGAAATTCGCGACATCCTTAAAAAGTAATCCTGGTTCAGCAGTCTGTATCCTTCTTTCCCCGCGTTCGATGGTCAAAGAAATCGCCAGCTGGCGCCGCAGCAAGAAGGTCCGACTGATCATTATCGGCGCGCTTCTCTTCGTTGCGTTGATGTTGGCGATTTTTGTGCAGAAAATTCGCGTGCTCATGATCGGCGTCATTGTGATGCTGCTTGTTGCACTGGGACTTGAGATGAAGGATACGGATTATGATCTGGGGAAGATGATCAAAACGGGGTCGGTCTCGGAGTCCCGCATTCAGCGGGATGAAAAGGGCAATCTCATCATGGGAACCATGTGCGGCGATGCAGTCTATAACTGTGACGATTTTACAACGCAGGCAGAGGCTCAGGACGTGTACGAATACTGCAAATTCGGAAAGTCGAATGATCCACATCGTCTCGACGGAGATGATGATGGTATTGCTTGCGAGAGCCTTCCTGCCCAGGTCAAATAGGTCTTCCCATAGCATTTGCTGACACCCGTTAGCGAGAGGGGTTGGGAGGTCCTCTTCCCAATAAAAAAATGCGGGTCTCCCGCTCCAGACATTGCCCACGTGCAAGAACAACGACCCGACGGTCGTTCGCTCTTCTTTCCAAGATGCAATGTCTGGAGCGGGTAACGGGAATCGAACCCGTGTCCTCAGCTTGGAAGGCTGATGTACTACCATTGTACGATACCCGCGGACCGCCAAATCGTATCATGCGGCAGATGGATGCGGAAGGATCGTCAACCCACGCCCAGCGTCTTTTTAATCTTCGCGTCCGACGGCTTGTTCCACGGATTGCAGGACAACACGCGCCGGAACGCCAGCAGCGATCCGACAATCGCCCCGCGCTTCTCCAGCATCTCGATGGCGTACATCGAACAGGTCGGTTCGTGGCGGCAGTATCCGTGCGGATGGAGATTCTTTAGGGGGCCGTGGTCGGGGGACAGGGTCGCCTGATAGACCCGCACCAGAGCGATCAGGAGCGCGCGTGGCAGCCGGAAGAGGGGAATCGCATGCTTTACCATCAAACCGTGAACAACAAAATTGCTCTTGAGTATACCCCACGGTATTCTAGAGATGAAGAATTCTTCTGCCCAAATGGAAATGACCATCGATCTCGGCACGCTCACCGCCATCCTCTATGCGCTGGTCGGCGTGATGCTGATTATTGTGCTGTACCACATCCTCTTCATCGTGGTGGACGCGCGCAAGATCGTCCGCCGGTTCGAAGACATGACTTCGCAGGTGGAGACCGTGATGCTCAAGCCCCTTGCCATTGCAGATCAGGCGTTCCAGTGGCTCATGGATTACGTCGAACACTGGCACAAGAACCGTCCGGCCAAGCATCATCACCGCAAACACGATGACAAAGTCGTCGACGCGGAGTAAATCCCGGACAAAGGCTGCACGCTCCGCCAATCAGGAGCCCATTTGCACGTCGCTCGAGTGTCTGCAGGCGAGCATCGACCGGCTGCCGGGGGAGTACCCGATGGTCTTCAATCCCGGCCGGAATCTGCTCTTCACGTACCTGCGCGGCATCGTCTACGGGCTCGGAGCCATCACGGCGGTTGCCATCGTCATTCCGCTACTCGTGGCGATCCTTCAGCAGATCCAGTGGGTGCCGCTGATCGGCAATTTCGTGCAGGACGTTCTGGTGCGCGTGGAAGACACGCGGATACGCTGAAAAAGCGGCCGCATCCCGCTCTCAGAGGATCGGCTGATGATCGATGAACACGCGGATGAAGAGGCGTTGCACGACCTCGACAGAAGATTCAAGAATGTGGAGCAGCAGGGCGTTCAGCCGGCGGATCTGCGCGTAGAAGTTATTCATGCGGTAGGC
>CAZFBZ010000030.1:0-18189 GCA_964517345.1 uncultured Candidatus Peribacteria bacterium
CAATATAATTGACATTACGGCCTTTTCTGCCATTTTATGGCCCATTTTTATGGACTTCGAGCGGCACAGCGAACGGGCAATGGAAGACACGGGACCCCTGGGCACCCGGTTCCTGGAGGATGTCCGGACAAGCAGTTTCCGGCCGTTCACCACGGCGGAGGCTGGTGCCATTGTTGAACGCGAATGCCTGTCCGGAACGTTGCTGACACAACTGACAGACGCGGAACACCGGGTACTCGCCGGGTATCTGACCATGGCGGTGCTCACGCAATACAACACGGCGATGCGCCGCGCGATCGCTGAAGAACCTCTTGTGCGCATCGACAACGACATGGATTTTCTCGATCACCTTTCACCAAAGGATCTTGGCGCACTGCCATCTCTCGGACGCGTGAATCTCCTGAATCTCGGTCGCCCGCGCAACAATCAATGGCAGGTCATCGCCGACGGGGCGGGACTGCAGCCGCTCACTCCGGGTCAGCGCATCGGCATCTGCACCAATCCCGAACTGTGGGCCAGTACCTATCTCCATCAGGATGACGGGCTGTCCTCTCCCGACGTGCGGCCGTATGCCTACCGCAATCTTCTGGGATACGAGGTACACGGTTTTCCGAATACCGAAAGCGGCTTTGTGGCTCTTCTCAGGCACATCCGCGAACGCCAGCAGAAGAACGGCAAAGATCCCATCCGCATGCTCGATGTCGGCGGAGCCATGGGACGCGCACTGTGGGAAGCACAACAGATCGACCCTGCGATCGTCACCTACAATCTCACGCCGCACGAGGAGCCCGCGCGCTGGCCGACGAATCACTTCCGCCTGTCGGGTGGCGAGACGATGCCCGCGGACTGGCGCGAGCAGATGGACCTCATCGTCTCCAGCTGGGCGATCATGTACTGCGTCTACCCGGATATCGCGCTGCGCAACTGCGTGGAGGCGCTGGCGCCGGGCGGCGAGGCGCATCTGGATTACGGCACCGTGATGGAAAGAACGGCGATGTCGTACCACACGGGCCCCGAAGGGCAGGCGGCGCTCTCCCGGCGCATGGCCGGCGCGTTCCGCTGGCTGCTCAAGTTGCGGAAACAGAGCAACATCGAGGTGACGGGCTGCGCGGACGAGTGGGGCGAAGAAACGTTCTGGACCCGCGAGAGCGAACTTGGATCATTCAACACGCACCGCACCAGTCTCTGCATCCGCAAAATCCACTCGCTGGATGCGGCAATGAACGACAAACGTGCCGAAACCAGCCGGAAAACTGGCAGCCTTATGTGCAGTGGAAGTGATGTCGGCCCGACGCTTCACATCTGATCCATGGCTCGCAAAGGTCCGCACCGGCCTCCCAACAACGCGACGCCCTCGGCGGCGCCTGCCGCACCCCGGCCCGCAGCGCCCGGCATCACGCGGCGTCAGTTGTTCACGCGGATGGCGCTGCTCGGTGCCAGCGGCGTGCTGGTCGGGCAGACGCATGAGAACGCCAAAATCGCCGAGAAGCTGCGGGCCGACGAGGACAAGAGGCGGCGCGAGGGCAAGCCTGCGCCGGAGCCCGATATCAGCCTCTTCGGGGCGATCAACAATCGTTTCCGGAAGCCGGAGCAGATCATCGGCGGCACGGAACAGTCGTATATGACAACAGCCGTCATCGGCGCTGTGAACTATCTCGCCAATATTCTCGCGGGCAAAGTGCTGGCGAAGCTGGAGATTCCGGGCGGCAACCGGGGCCTCGCCGGAGGCAAATTGCGCAAAATGCTGCATGAGCAGCCGATCGCAACGGTGCTCCAGGGGTGCATCGGTGCGCCCATCACGGAGGAAGTGCTCTTCCGCATGATTCCGTCCGAGTACATGGCGGGCAACGGCGGCGCAGGCGTGTCGTGGACCGTGGGCACGCTCTCATCTGCGGTCTTCGCGCTCATGCACAACCTCAGGCAGCACCCGAACGGACAGGTGACATTCGAGAAGGGCATCCCGCTCCAGCAGTTCATGACCGGCCTCGTCTGCTGGCACCTGATGCGCACGCGCGGCATCGACCATGCCATCGTCGGACACGGCACGCAGAGCGTGATCGTGATGGTTCGCGCACTGATGGCAGCAAAAGCCGGCGAAGCCGGCAGCAAGCCCTCCGCGCAACCCGGAGCTCCGATGCCACCGCCACCGGCGCCGCCGAAGGCCTGACCTTGTCAGGCGTGACCGAGCATCGTACTTTGGACGCATGAAGCGCCGTCTGTTCCTCCTGTGTCTGCCCGTGCTGCTCTCCGCCTGCGGCACAAAAGCACCCGTCGCGACCGTTCCGCCCCCCGCGCCCGCCACGCTGCTTTCGTTCAAGACCTACATGCAGCGCGGCATGCCCGAGCAGGATGTGTTCGTCGAACAACGACGCGGGGCGCCCCTGATGCGCGCGCAGAACGACCGCTCGCCGGAAGCCATGTCGTTCATGCTGGAACGCAGCGCCTGGACGGCAGCGGCCGCCGTGCCCCGCGATCCGGTGAAAACCGGGTCCGACGCGCTCGACGGGATCGGCAAGGGACGCAGTCTGCGCATGAGGATGGACGACTGGCTGGCCGCCGTCGGGACAGGGCGCTACGAAGTCTCGGGACACACCGGCCGCATCACCGCACAATTCCAACGGCTCGTGGAGAACGGCAAGTACTCCCTGTGGTGCGGATGGATCGCGCGCGGCGCGAAGAAATCGCTCGCCATCGATCCCTGCGGCAAAGCCGACGGCAGCGACAGCACCTTCCAGGCGGACTACGACGGACGAGGAGAAATCGACGTCACCGGCCGGGCGCTGCTGCAGAGCAACGCGAGCGGCTCGGCGATCATCATGCTGGTGTATCACAGCGATAACGTCACACACGGTTCCGTGCCCGGCGAGTTCGGCAAGAACGCCCACACGCACCTGACTGTGGAACTGCCGAGACCGGGAGCCGTCCGGGATTTTTGAAGTGGCCCCCGTGCAGAACACGGGGGCAGGCGATGTGATGGAGGAGGTGGGTGGAAGTTGCGGTGACGTGATTAGTTGATGTCGTTGCCGCGGTTGGGGAAGAGGGAGGTGTAGCCGGCCTGGTAGGCCGGGTCCCACGGCTTGGTGCCGCGGGTGGTGCTGGCCTGCTTGGCAGCCTTGTCCTCACCGGCGTCGTCGCTGGTGGCGGCCTTGTCGTCCACGGGGACGATGACCAGCAGGATCAGCTCCAGAACCTCGCCCTCACCGTCACGCACGTTGTCGCTCATCACTAGGTCCTCTGACAAAGACTCAGGTTATCGCCATTCCCTCCCGCCGATGCGGAAGAGACGCCGAGAATACTCATCCCGCAGTCCGATGCAAGATCCAAGGGACGCACCTATGTTTTTAGGCTCCAGGAAGATCAAAAAATCGGATGTTCCGTGCGCGAAATCCGCGCAAGTGCTACCCTCCGGTCATGCACCCCGGCGCATTCATCGTCCTCGACGGACCCGACGGCACGGGCACCACGACGCACAGCGCCCTGCTCGCGGAGCGGCTGACGAAGCGCGGACGCAAAGTCCTCCTCACGCGCGAACCCACGGACGGCCCGATCGGCACGAGTATCCGGGAATTCCTGACGGGCAAGACGGACCTGACGCCCTCGGCGCTCCAGCTGCTCTTCTGCGCAGACCGGTCGTGGCATGTGGAACACGTGATCGAGCCGGCGCTCAAAAAAGGCATGTTCGTCATTTGCGACCGCTACGTCCCCTCGACACTGGTCTACGCCGCCGCACAAAAGCTCGACGTCGCCTGGCTGACCACAGTCAACGCCGCATTCCGCAGCCCGGATTGCATCATCTTCACGCTGCCCCCGCCCGACGTCGGCATCAAGCGCCTCAGTTCCCGTAAGGACAAGGAAATGTTCGAGACCAGTGACTTCCAGGAGCGGATTCACGAAGGCTACGTCCGTATGGCCAAAGAAAACCCCGATATCCGCGTGGTGGACACATCCGGCGAGAAGCAGGCTGTGGCCGATGCAATCGAGCAGGCAGTCTCCGACGCACTGGAGGAACGGGGAATGACGCTGTAACGAAATCGCTTCTCAAACGTAACAATCACTGCACAAGAGCGGCGGCGGCGTGTCTGTCGGACCTGACGACCCTCCTCCGTATACTTCTATCCACTTTTCCCTCTTCTCTTATGAGACAGCCCCTCTCCCGGCGCCTCGCATCGGCCCTCACGGCCGTCGCGGTGCTCGCATCCGCGTCGCCGGCACTCGCATTCAGCGATGTCAGCGCCAGCACCAAGTACTCGGTCGCCATCAAGGCTCTCGAGGCCAAAGGCGTCATCAAAGGCTACGAGGACGGCACCTTCAAGCCCGGCAACCGCATCAACCGCGCCGAGTTCCTGAAGATCGTCATCCACGCGGCCTACGACCAGGCGACCATCGATGAACTCCTCTCCCGCGTGAAGATCAAAGGCTTCACCGACGTGATGGGCGACGAGTGGTTCGCACAGGACGTCTACTTCGCCACCGCCAAGGGCATCATCGGCGGCTATCCGGACGGCAGTTTCCGCCCAAACCAGGACATCACCTTCGTGGAAGCCGCGAAAATCATCACGCTCGCCTACGGCCAGCAGGCACAGGGTTACGGCGAGTGGTACGAGCCGTTCGCCCGCGCTCTGGAATCAGCCAAGGCCATCCCGCCAACCGTGGCGGCACTGGACCGGCCCATCACCCGCGGCGAAATGGCCGAGATGATCTGGCGCCTCTCGGAGAACCGCACCGACCAGCCGACGAAAGGCTTCCTGAACGTGAAGCACCCCGAGCTCTCCGTCAACATGGCGAGCGATGACGTGCAGAATGCCAAATCCTGCGTCGATCTCCGCGCCTTTGCGACGGAGGCAGCAGCCGCAAACACTGGGGGTGAGATGTACTACGACAAGGCCCAGATGGGCGCTCCCGCCCCGACCGCGAACCGTGCCGAGGATTCCGCAGCGACCCTCCAGACGGGCGGCGGAGGCGACTACTCCGAGACGAACGTCCAGGTGGCGGGTGTCGACGAGGCCGACATCGTCAAGACTGACGGCACGTACCTCTACATCGTCCGCAACGATACGAAATCGCTCATCAGCATCGTTAAGGCCAACCCGGCCAGCGCACTGAAAGAGGAAGGGCGTATCGATCTGACCAACGACGGCATCTCCGCCCGGGAGATGTACGTGGAGAACGGCCGTCTCGTCGTCATCGGACCCGAGTACGGCTCGCCGGTGATCTACGACAAACGCGCCGCGTCGGACATGATGATCCGGCCGGGGTATTACCCGATGCAACAGCAGCGCACGGTCGTCCGCATCTATGACGTCCGCGACGCCGCCAATCCCAAGATGCTGCGCTCGGTCGCATTCCAGGGCGACGAAGTCTCATCCCGTAAGATCGGCAACAAGACCTACCTCGTCCTGCGCCAGCAGCCGGCATGGTGGGGCGGTCCTATCCCGCTCGCGGACGACAAGCTCGTCCCGCTGATGGAGGACTCCAAGATCGGCAGAGAGACGCCCGTCGCGCGTTGTGCGGACGTGGCGATCCTCCCCTACGTGCCCTCGCCGCAGTACATGACGGTCGCGGTGATCCGGACCGATGACGCGAACGCCGATGTTCAGACCGAAGTCGTCCTCGGCAGCGCCGAGAACGTCTACGCGTCCGCCAAAAACCTCTACGTCGCGACGACGGACTGGCAGTACAACTGGGACGCCAAGAACCCGACCAGTTCCGAGCGCACGCGCCTTTACCGCTTCTCGCTCGCCGACAACGGCGTCAGCTTCGCCGACAAAGGCTCCGTGCCGGGACGCATCCTGAACCAGTTCTCCATGGACGAGAACGGCAGCACGTTCCGCATCGCCACGACCGAAGGCCAGAGCTGGGATGAAACCCACCGCTCCACCAACTCGCTCTACACGCTGAACCTCGCGCTCGAGCCTGTCGGCAAGGTGACCGACATCGCGCCGGGCGAGACGATCTACTCCGTGCGCTTCATGGGTAACCGTGCCTACATGGTCACATTCAAGACGGTCGATCCGTTCTTCGTCATCGACCTCACGGATGCGCGCAACCCCAAGATCCTCGGCCAGCTCAAGATCCCGGGCTTCAGCAACTATCTGCACCCCTACGACGACAACCACGTCATCGGCTTCGGCAAGGAAGTGGACGAGTCGATCGACAAAGACAAAGTGCACACCGATGACGCCATCTACTACACAGCCATCCAGGGCATGAAGATCTCCATGTTCGACGTCTCGGACGTCAGCAACCCGACCGAGAAGTGGAAGACCGTGATCGGCGACCGCGGCACCGAGAGCCCGCTCCTCAACGACCACAAGGCGCTGCTCTTCGAGAAAGACAAAGGACTGCTCTCGTTCCCGGTGCTGGTCACCAAGACCCCCGCCGGACAGCCGAAGAGCGCCGACGGACAGCCCGTATTCCAGGGCGCTTACGTGTATGACGTGTCCCTCACCAAGGGTTTCACGCTCAAGGGCACGGTCACGCACTACGACGATGACAGCGTCTTCCTCAAGTCCGGCAGCTACTGGTACGGCGGCGAAAAAGACGTACAGCGTGTCGTCCGCATCGGCGAATCGCTCTACACGATCTCTCCGGACGAAGTCCGCGGAAGCGCGCTCAGTGATCTCCGGCTCCAGGGCAAAGTCGTCCTGAAGTAAACACCCTCACAGATTCGTCCCGAAAGCGGAGGACCTCTGTCCTCCGTTTTCATGTGCCTCGGCCGCCGCACGCGCAGTCGCGGACAGATGCTCGCGCACGACATCGCGCACCTTGGTAACTGTTCTGGCCTTTCCGCGTTCCATAAAATCCCGGACGGACGCGACGACGAACAACAATTCATTCCTGCGGGAACGCCAATTGACCACCATGACATCGAGATTGCGCATGCAGACCTGTGCCAGGACGTCTTCCGCAGGCGGCTCGGCGCATTGCAGCACGCGCTCCATCGCCGCGAGGGACACGGGCGTCATGTGTGTCAGCAAATCCTCCAGATCCGCCACGAACGGCCGGGACGGATCGTTCTCCATTCCCTGGAGCTCATCGTGTGCCGTGCCGGAATCGCGTTCAGGTTGCAAGCCGGGACACTCTAGGGATCCTCGCGCCGTTTTCAACCCGGTTGGGCGGGAAAAACCGGGGGACGTCCGGATCGGCATTTATCCTGGCAAAAAGCCGGGTCAGGCCGTTATCATGCCGACGTGACGGCCAAGCTCCTCACCGGCAAAGAAGTGGCGTCAGCGCTCCTGGAATCGCTCAAGCCGCTCGTAGCCAAGCTCGATCCGCGCCTGACGATTGTGCAGGTGGGCGACGATCCCGCGAGCGAAAGCTACATCCGCCAAAAGCTCAAGAGCTGTGATGCCGTCGGCATGCGCCACGAACATATTCATCTGGCTGCGACGACAACGCTCACGGACCTGATGCAGCTGATCGACGATCTCAATGCGGATGCGGACTGCACCGGGTTCATCGTGCAGCTGCCGCTCCCGTCGCACCTCCAGACGCACGTGCCGTCCATCACGCGCGCGATCAGCCCGGCCAAGGACATCGACGGCTTCGGCGCGTACAACCTCGGCAAGATGTTTCTGTCGCCGGAGTTCGAGCACCTGCCGCCCGCCACGCCCTCGGGCATCATCGAGATGCTGCGGCACTACAAAATCCCGGTCGAAGGAAAGCACGCCGTGATCGTCGGGCGCAGCAATGTTGTGGGCAAGCCTCTTGCGGTGATGCTGCTCAATCGCGGCGCGACAGTCACCGTCTGCCACAGCAAGACTCAGGATCTCGGCGCGATGACACGTCAGGCGGACATCCTCTGCGCAGCCGTCGGCAAGGCGAAGATGATCACGGAGGACATGGTCAAACCGGGCGCCGTCGTGATTGATGTCGGCGTGTCACGCGTGGATGGCAAGCTCTGTGGCGACGTGGATTTCGATGCCGTCTCGCAGATCGCCTCAGCCATCACCCCGGTGCCGGGCGGCGTCGGGCCGCTCACGGTCGCCAGCCTCATCCGCAACTGCGTCCGCGCCAAAGAGCGTCAGTTGGACTCACAGAACTCCTGAGACTCAGCGGTTCAGCTGCTGACCTCCGGCAGGCAACGGTTTCACGGCCGGTCCCACTGGGGCAGGCTTTTTGTTGTTGAGCGCGGATGAACCGAGGGCCATCGTCGCCGTGAGCGCGCCGAGCATCAACAGCGCACGCAGCAGACCCCGGAAGGCGCGCGCTTCGCCATCAAGACGCAAACTCTCCAGACGGTCCTGCGTCACGATGTCGGGCAGACGAAACGGCATGGCAGCGTCGCTGGCGCTCACGGGGGCGCGGGAAGATGCAGGAAGAGCTTCGGTCGGAACTGCGGTGGTCTGGCCAAGTGCGGTAAACATGCGCGGATTATTAGGGTTTTGCTTCATTAGTCAACGATCCGTTTGCGCTCCGGCGATTTCTCATTACAATTCATACGTGGAAATCCTCTCCAGAGTTTTTTCGGCCTTCCCCCGGGGAAAGGTCGTGCTTTGAGGTTTCCCTTTTCCGCCCTCCTCCCGTATGTGTGGCATTATCGCCGTTTCCGGCTTCCGCGACGTCATCCAGGACCTGTATGACGGACTCATCGTCCTCCAGCACCGGGGACAGGACGCGGCGGGCATCGTCACCTACGACAACCAGTTCCACCTGAAGAAGAGCAACGGCATGGTCCGCGACGTCTTCCACACGCATTCACTGGCCCGCCTGAAGGGCCCCATGGGAATCGGCCACGTCCGCTATCCAACGGCGGGCTGCTCCAGCGAGTTCGAAGCCCAGCCGTTCTTCGTCAACTCGCCGTTCGGCATGGCGCTTGCACACAACGGCAATCTCACGAATGCGACGCAGCTTGCGAAAGAGATCAAGGAGCAGGACTACCGCCACCTCAACACGAACTCCGACTCCGAAGTGCTCCTGAATATCTTCTCGCTCGCCCTGCGCAAGCAGCGCCCGGACAAGCTGACGCCCGAGCACGTCTTCCGCGCCGTGAAAATGGTGCATCGCCGCTGCAAGGGCGCGTACTCCGCGGTGGCGCTCATCGGCGGCCACGGCATCGTCGGCTTCCGCGATCCGCACGGCATTCGCCCGTTGCAGCTCGGCAAGCGCAAGTACGGCATGAAGGAGGAGTACATGATCGCCTCCGAGAGCACGGTCTTCAAAGCCCTCGATTACGAATTTGTGCGCGACATCAAGCCGGGCGAGGCCGTCTTCATTGACCGTCACAACAAGCTGCACTCGCAGGTCTGCAAGAAAGGCGAGCTGTCACCGTGTCTCTTCGAATGGGTATACCTCGCTGCACCCGACTCCACCATCGACGGCGTCAACGTGTACAAGGCGCGCGTCCGCATGGGCGAGGCGCTGGCCCGCCAGATCAAGAAGAGCGGCATCCACATCGATTCCATCATCCCGATCCCCGACACCGGCCGCCCCGCCGCCGCCGGCCTGGCCGACGTGCTGAAGGTCCGCTACCGCGAGGGCTTCGTGAAAAACCGCTACATCGGCCGCACCTTCATCATGCCGGGCCAGGAGATCCGCAAGCGTAGCCTCAACTTCAAGCTCCACCCGATCGAGCTGGAATTCAAAGGCAACAGCGTGCTGCTCGTCGACGATTCGATCGTGCGCGGCAACACCAGCAAGAAGATCGTAGAGATGGCCCGCAAGGCCGGCGCCAAGAAGGTCTATTTCGCCTCGGCGTCGCCACCCATCATCAGCCCGGACCCCTACGGCATCGATCTTCCCACCACGAGCGAACTCGTCGCGGCGGATCACTCGATTGAAGAGATCCGCAAGATGATCGGCGCGGATGGCCTCTTCTACACGACCATCAGAGACATGCACGACGCGATCCAGATCGGCAACGCGAAGATCAAGAAGTTCAGCGAAGGCTGCTTCACGGGCAAGTATCCGACGCCCGAAGTGAACCGCGAGCTGCTGAAAAAAATGGGCATGACGCGCAACGAGACCCGCGAAAGCTTCACGGGCGACGACGTCCCGGCAGGACAGCAGAACATGATCTCCCTCGTCTGATTCATGAAGATCCTCCTCGTCACCTCGTCCGCCCGCGGACACGCCATCGCAGACGCGCTGGCCCGCAGCGCCTCAAAACCCGAGATCATCCACGTCTGCCCGGGACGCAACCCCGGCATCCGCCGTCTCGCAGCCGAGCAGCACGTGTTGAACATCATGGATTTCCCCGCAGTGCTGGAAGTCGCGCGTCGCGTCCGTCCGGATTTTGCCTTCATCGGGCCGGATGATCCCATCGGCGGCGGCCTTGCAGACGCGTTGGAGGACATCGGTATCAAGTCCGTGGCGCCCAAGAAGAGCCTGGCGCGGGTCGAGAGCAGCAAAGGCTTCGCCCGCGATGTGATGGCCAAGTACGGCATCGACGCGTCACCCAAATTTAAAGTGTTTTCCCGCGGCGCGGACCGCGCGGACAGCTACGTGGAGGAGATCCGCCGTTTCCATGAGTTCATCGTCGATGAGCTGCATGGCGAATATGTCGTCAAATACGACGCGCTCAAGGGCGGAAAGGGGGTGAAGGTCAGCGGCGAACACCTGCAATCCGTGGAAGAGGGCGTCTCATATGCCTTCGATTGTCTGGAGGAATGCGGACAGGTGGTGATCGAGGAAAAACTGACCGGCGTGGAATTCAGTCTCATGTCCTTCGTGTCGGGCGCCCGCGTCGTCGACATGCCGGCCATTCAGGACCACAAGCGCGCCCGCGAGGGCGATACGGGCCCCAATACCGGCGGCATGGGCACCTACACCGACGCCAACCACTCGTTGCCGTTCCTGACGTCCGCGGATCTCACCCGTGCCAAGGACATCAACCGGCTCATGGCCGAGGCGTTGCGACGCGAATGCCCAGAGCACGCAGAAGGCTATCGCGGCATCCTGTACGGCGGTTTCATCGCCACGAAGAGCGGCGTGCAGGTGATCGAGTTCAACGCGCGCTTCGGCGATCCGGAAGCGCTCAACGTCCTGCCGCTGCTGGAGAGCGACTTCGTGGAACTCTGCCAGAGCATCATCGCCGGCGAGCTCTCCGAATCCATGGCCCGCTTCGCGCCGCTCGCGACCGTCTGCAAGTACATCGTCCCCAAGAGCTACCCGGACGGCAAACACCAGATCGGCGAGGCCGTGCGCTTCCCGGCGGCGCTGCCCGAGAACGCGCGCATTTACTACGGCGACGTGACGGAAGATGACGACGGCACGTTGCGCCTGGGGGGCTCCCGCACCGCGGGTATTGTCGGGATGGGCAAAACCATCGCCGAGGCCGAGAAGACGGCCGAGGAACTCTGCAAAAAAGTCGAAGGTCCGGTGCGTCATCGCGCCGACATCGGCACGGCCGAACTCATCATGAAACGTTCACAGACGATGGAGCAGATTCGGGGCTGACAGGCACATTGATGCGGCATTGCGTCACGGCGTTCATGACGTCGTTTGGCGTCTGCGTTGTGCCATCGCGCGGACCTCCTCCGGCGTTCTTGCGTCCGTCCCATTCTTCTCCGTTCGTGTGCGGAATACCGGCATTCAGCCGGGCGAAGATGTCCCCGAGAACGTAATCGCAGGGCGTGACGGCGAACGGCGTCACCTGCGGCAGGACTTTCACGACCGTGTACACATAGAGGCCGTTGGCTTTGCGGCGCACATTGATGATGAGGCGCTTGTCGGCGTTGACCATGGCGATGCGCGCATGCGGGCCGCTTTCGGCCTCTTCGATCATCGCCACGTCATCCGGGCATTGCACGCCGGCTACCTGGGTGCAGCGCAGATCCAGATCCTTGCGCCCCGACATGCCTTCCACGTACTGATCGATGCGCGAGCACATCTCCAGCACCAGCTCTTCCATTTCAGCTGCGCTCATCGTGAGAAGGCCGTTGGTCCGCCGCTTCATGTAGGGATCGAAAATCCACACCATCTCCTGCACGAGCTGATCGTTGGGATCCAGGCGACAGAGTCCCGCGTGCATGTCTATCATGTTCTCCTGCGTGACCAGCGCGTTGATGCGGTCCATGCGAAGGCGGTCTTTCGGATCGTTCGACAGCTTCAGACGCTCGATGAAGGTCGCCCGGAGGCGCAGCCAGAATGAGGTCGAAACGTCAGGATCAGCGTCATCCGCGTGCACTTCTTCCTCCAGCGGATCGTCCCGGTGCAGATCCTCGATCACCGCGCCGTCCACGAGCACCGCCCATTGATATATCTCAGAGCGTGTCAGATTCATGCGGTTCGCAATCTGCATGCAGGTCGAGGGCGTATTGGGATCCTCCTCAAACGTATGATGGTTCGTATTGATGAACACGTTGCCCTCCGCGTCGATCTCGATGTAGCTCGGACCCTTCACGAGACCGTCGACCGCGTGGTAGATCTTCGGCCTTCCTCCCGTGTTTGCGGCAGCTTTGCAGCGGCGCCGGAATTCCTCGCGGTCGATGACCACCTGCGGAAAACACCGAAGCCGCACCGTGCGCCGGCGACCGGCGTCGAGGGTGGTGTCCGTAAAGCGAAGATCCGGGGAGGATCCGGAAGGACTCATAAATTTGGCCAATGCTAATTCGCCGCCGGGTACTGTCAATGGGCGAGACCCTGCCGGAGACACGACCTCTGGAATGCCAGCCAGAACCCCTGGGAGGCAGCGTTTACTGGGAGAATGAGGCGATCCCTGATTATTGAATACATTTTTTATTCATCAGAGCCAAGCGTTTTGAGCTTTTCCGACTGCTCATGGGCGATCAGGGCATCAATGACGCGGTCCAAGTCCCCTTCCAGCAGTCCGGGTAGATTACTGAAGCTCTGCCCGATGCGATGATCGGTGACCCGGTCCTGCGGGAAGTTATAGGTACGGATCTTCTCGCTGCGGTCCGCGGATCCGATCTGGCCCGACCGGAGCTCGCCGCGCTCTTTGGCCAGGCGCTCCCGCTCGGCGGCGTACAGGCGGCTCCGCAGGAGGCTCATCGCAAGCGACCGGTTCTTCTGCTGGCTGCGCTCGGTCTGGCACGCGACCATCACGCCCGTGGGGACGTGTGTGATCCGCACGGCGCTCTCGGTCTTGTTCACATGCTGCCCGCCCGCGCCGCTCGCGCGGTAGGTATCGATACGCAGATCTTCGCTGCGGATCTGCAAATCGACTTCCTCGGCTTCGGGCAGAATGGCGACCGTCGCCGTCGAGGTATGCACGCGGCCCTTGCTCTCGGTCGCTGGGATGCGCTGCACGCGGTGCACGCCGGATTCGTACTTCAGCCGCCCGTAGGCGCCAGCGCCGTCGATGGTGCACGACACTTCTTTGATGCCTCCGCCCTCGGCCTCGGACATACTGGCCATCTCCGTTTTCCAGCCGCGTTCCTCGGCATAACGCAGATACATCCGCATCAGCTCCGAGGCGAACAGAGCCGCCTCCTCCCCGCCCGTGCCCGCACGCACCTCCAGGATCACGCTGCGGTCATCGTCGGGATCGCGGGGCAGCAGAAAAGCGCGCATGCGTTCGTGAAGACCTGGCAGACGCGCCTCAGCGTCTGCCGCTTCCTGGCGGGCGATGCCAAGCAGCTCAGGATCGTCTCCCACCTCGCTCACGGAGACGATGGCTGCCTGCGCCGCATCGTACTCCTGCAGCAACTCTAGCAACGGCTCCAGCTCTCGGAGGCGCTTCCCGATGCGCGCGAGTTCTTTGGGGTCACTATGGACGGCCGGATCCTCCAGGCGCTTGGAGAGAGCCGCGTGTTCGCCGGCGAGAGCGCGAAGCTGCGCGATCATGCGTCAAAAGAGTACCCCGGAGAGCGCTGGGAGACGAGGCTCGTCACAACGGCTCGACCATCTCCATGATTGGCGGGACCAAGCCCTCCTCTATAGGCTCCAGAGGCGCCTCGGGTCCGATCCGCACGCCAAGGATCACCGCGCGGCATGACGGATCGGTGGCGATATCGACGAACAGCCGATGCGTGTTGCGCGCCTGCTCCAGTTCCACCCCCTCACCCTCGGGCACAAAGTACTGGGCGATGTCGGTGAACGTCACCCGGCGATAGTCCGGGCGGCCGCGGAGGCAGATCTGACCCGGCTCCAGCATCGGAAGTTCTGCGGTGAAGCGCACGCGCTCGTAGACCTCGCCTTTTTTCTCCAGAACGACATACGTGTAGCCCGTGCCGTAGCCGTTCCAGTCCATCGGCAGTCCTTGTCCGGCGGCGTAATCCAGCACGACGTAATCGCCGCGCAGCAGCGACCGCGGATCAACGGGCACAGTCAGCAACGCGGCGCGCGTCCCGGTGGCGCGCAGCATCATGGGGGGCACGAAGACGGCCAGCACCGCGAGCATCTGGAGCAGGAAGCCGATGAGGATAATGACGCGGCGGTTCATGGGCGGGTGGAGGCGACGAGGCGGCGGCGCTGCGACTCGAGGGCGAATCCAAGGGCGAGAATCAGGAGACCGCCGACGATGAAGGCCATCGAGCGGGGCAGCATCTCAAAGGCCCAGGAGAAGTACTGGATGATGATCGTGAAGGCGATGGCGGCCATGCCCATGTTGATCGCGGCCGGACGGTGCAGAAGCGTGCCGAACCAGATAACGGTGAGTTCGAAGACAACGACGAGCACCAGGTGAACGATGAACAGCGCGTTGAAGATACCGGGGGTGGACGAACCGTAGTACTGCTCGATCGACTCGAGCGGGAAGCCCATCCAGGTGGGAAGAGAAGCAATGATCCACAGGAACGCCAGATAGAGCGCCAGTGCGACGAGCCCTCCCCTGCCCTGTCCGGTCTCGAAGCTGCCCCAGATGAGTGAAACGATGATCGTGACCACGGATACGCCGAGCACGGTGAGAGAGACGGGATCGGAGGGAAACTGGAAGAACTGGAAGAAGACGGTCTTGTCGATCGTGGAAAGCACGAGCAGCAGAAGGACCGAGAAGAGCCCCCAATGGAACAACGTCTGTGTGCCAAAACGCATCGCAGGCACGCGGCGGTGCAGCAGCGAAACGCCCGTGAGCGCGGCGCCGATCACGCCGCAGATCGGGAAGATGCTGCCGCGGTCATCGAACAGGAAATCCAGTTCGCCATTGGCGGTGTGCGTCGAGCGCAGCCAGCCGAGGAAGAGGAAGAGCAGCGGAACAGCCAGATGGAGGTGCAGGCGCGACTGGAGGGCATAGGCGAAGAACGCGGTGCCGAGCAGCCACAGCAGCGCGCCCCACCAGAAATTGAGCGGCAGGTGGTAGATCTGTGCGACCAGGAAGATCGTGGCGCCGTATGCCAGCACGTTTACGAAGAACAGCGCCTGTCCGGTCTTGGGATAGTTGCCCGGTTCGTAGCGCAGCACGTATCCCGCGATACCCGTGCCGAGAGTGAGCGCGACGAGCAACGCCGTCTTGAGTGTCGGCGTCAGCTCGGCCCAATGGCTGGCGACGAACAGGATAATGCCGAGCCCCACGAGAATCGCGCCGACCGCGGAGAAGATCCCGACGGCCCGGGCGTGCATCACGTCGGATTGCTCCGGCAGGGCAGCGCGCAACTCCGCGGCTTTCTTGGCCGTGAGCTGCTTGGTCTTCTGCCAGTGCTGGAGGGCCTCCTCGGCGGACCACGTCATACAGTGAGGATGGCGTCCTAAAGCGGTGCTGTCGATTGCGGGGATGCTGGTATCATGGCGGCGTGCGCATCCTCGTCGCGCTCTCCGGCGGCATCGATTCCAGCGTGGTGGCCCATATGCTCCACGCCCAAGGCCATGAGCTCATCGGCGTGCGGTTTTTGCTCTGGTCCGACCCACTGGCGCCGGCCTTCGCGCAGGTGCTCCCCAGCAAGTGCTGCAACGCCCAGACCGCGGCACGCGCGGGCAACGTCGCCAAAACCCTCGGCATCCCCCTCCACATCGTCGATCTCCAGCAGGAGTTCAAAGAATTCGTCGTGGACCCGTACCTGGAGGAGCATCGCAAGGGCAACACGCCCAACCCGTGCATCGGCTGCAACCGCACGATCAAGTTCGGCAAACTCCTCTCGCTGATGGAGGACTTGGGCTGCGAGCGCCTTGCGACCGGCCACTACGCCCGCATCGCCCTGGAGCGTCTCCCGGACGGCACGGAGCGTCATCTGCTACTGGAAGCCATCGATTCAACCAAAGACCAGAGCTACTACTTGTATGGACTCACACAGGACCAGCTGGCACGTGCCATCTTTCCGCTTGGCGGCATGCTCAAGCGCGATGTGTTCGCGCTGGCGGAGCAGTACAACGTCCCCTTCGACCGTCATTACAAAGAGAGCCAGGACCTCTGCTTCTTCCCGGAGAAAGCTCCCGGAGAATTCCTCAAGCGCCATCTGCAGGAAGCCATAACGCCCGGCGATATTGTGCGCCGCGACGGCACGGTGGTGGGACGCCATGAAGGCCTGCCGCTCTACACCGTTGGCCAGCGCCGAGGACTTAAAGTGGGTGGCCTGACGATTCCTTTGGAGGTGGTTTTCAAGGATGCCGGCTCCAACCGTCTCGTCGTCGCGGATAAAGGCGCCGAGAGCATGCGAGGCGTGCGCCTGAAAGACGTCCGGTGGGTCTCCTGGGTGCCCGAAGACGATGCGTTCGAGTGCCGTATCCGGTCATTATCACCACGCCTCCACGGCAGAATCACGCGCGCTGGAGACGCCACGAGCTTTGTCTTTGATACGGAGATCCCGCCCGTCCCGGCAGGACAGGCATTGGTTGTCTACCGGGGCGACGAGATTATCGGCGGCGGAATCATCGATTCTTCTCTATAAACAGGGATAATCTTGAATAGGTAATTGACAAAAATATATTTATGAATTTATATGTTTCAATAGGCAGAACTGCCTTCATGGAAGCCATTTTCTGTGGTATACTGACTGGATTATGACGCGGGACTCTCGCCATCGCGCAGCCTACGATAAAGACGGCAATATCATCCTGATCCCCGACCAGGCGGAGGTGGACACCGGATCGTGGGCGGAGATTGAGGAAACGATCACGGCGCCACCCATAAATATTCCCGCAGTCGACGAAGACCTAAATTGGAAAGAGCCCTATTTGGAAAGCAAAACAGAGGAGAGTATTGCCTGCATGGCGGGCGAGAAGGAGGTGCCCGTCACCATTGTCCACGCCACGCACAAAACCAAAGAGTTTCTGGAAGAGGGTGTCCGCCAGTATGCTGCCAGCATGCGTCAGGGCAAACCCTTCCTCCGGGATATGGCTGACGAGTGCGGCAGGTTTTTCCGCAGGAGCTGGGGCTTCCTGAGTCAGCCCGTGTGGGTGCCTGCCAAGAAGAAGAATGCCGTCAGGCAGTACAGCCGAGGAACACTCTTCGTGCTGGATATCGTCCGCTTCGGCGGAACGTTCGCGCTCATCTTCGGCGGCCTCTTCGTTGCGCTGAACTATCAGAGTTTCTGGGAGATCGCGAGCTCCAACATCAACCACATGATCTCCAGCCCGTCAGTGGATTCCCGCGAGCAGGACAAAGCCGCCCTGACGACGGACAGTCTCGCTGTGGCGGCCTCCGCGACCGCCGAGGACGGCGATCTCTTCAGCTATCTGCCGACCGTCGGGCCGCCCGAGAACCGCATCATCATTCCCAAAATGCGCCTGAACGTGCCGCTGGTGACACCCTCCTACGAAGCGCTGCTTCGCCAGGACTGGACGCAGGTGGAGACCGATATTCAGGCCTCGCTCCAGAACGGCGTCGTCCACTACCCGGGCACGGCCAAGCCGGGTCAGGCGGGCAACTTCTTCGTCACCGGGCACAGTTCGTACTACCCGTGGGCCCCCGGAGAGTTTAAGACCGTCTTCGCGCGCCTGCACGAGCTGGAGCCGGGCGACGAGTACTGGGTGTACTACAACGGCGACAAGCACCGCTACATCGTCCGCAGCAAGAAAGAAGTGTCTCCCAGCGACATCACCGTGCTGGATCAGCCCTCCAGTGAGCGCATCGCAACGCTGATGACCTGCACGCCGGTAGGCACCACGCTCCGCCGCCTCATCGTCAAAGCCGAAGAAGTGGACCCTGTCTCGGGCATCGCTCTGAAAGTGGGCGAACGCACGGGTGAGCAGGTGGTCCCGAAGGTGTCCTTAGAAGCGCTGCCCATCTGAGCGCGCTCGCATCGGGTATACTCGACTACGCGCGCTCCACGTGCCGCCGTGGTGGAATGGTAGACACGGGGGACTTAAAATCCCCTGCCGAAAGGCATCCTGGTTCAATTCCAGGCGGCGGCACCA
>CAZFBZ010000031.1:0-17490 GCA_964517345.1 uncultured Candidatus Peribacteria bacterium
GAACCAGTAGAGCGCGACGGCGCTGATGACGATGGCGGCAACCTGAATGGCGCGTGGGTACCAGGCTTTTTTGCGGAACGCGAAGATGAACGGCAGCGTGACCAGGATGATGAACAGCTGGCCGAACTCGATGCCGACGTTGAAGAACAGCAGCGACGACAGGAATCTGCCCTCGGGAATGGTGAAGTTCTGAAGCAATCCGGCGAAGCCGAGCCCGTGGAACAGGCCGAACAGGAAGATCATCGCGGTCTTGGATTCCACTGAGGAGAAAACTTTGTACTTCCTGAAGAACACCGTGCCGATCGCCACGACGGCGATGGAGAGCGCGATCATCGATTCCACGACCTGCGTATTGAGAGTGACGATGCTGAGGCCCGCGAGGATCAGCGTGACGCTGTGCGCGATCGTGAAGGCACTCACGGACTTGAGCATCTTGCGCAGCGAGACGAACGTCAGCAGCAGCGAGAGCACGAACAGGATGTGATCCGTTCCGACCAGGATGTGCTCCACGCCAAGCACGATGAACGCCCATGCGTTGTGCCAGAAATTGACCTGCCCGGTGAATACCGTGTCGATCAGCTTCCCCTGGTTTGCACCGTTCACCGTCAGATCCGGGCGTGATGCCATGAAGTCTTCCAGCTCTTCTTTGGTGGCGTTCGGATGCTCTTCCAGATACTCAACAAGCGCAGCCGGCAGCAGCTCATGCGCCGACACCGGAGCGGGGACCACGGACGCACCAGCTGCCAGCACGAGCGCGAGAATGAGCAGCCGGCGGAAAGACCTGAAGCGTGTCATCGGCGTCGCGCGAGTATAGCCATTGCGGCGCGTCTTCGGGTAGAGTGATCCGTATTCTCCCTTTCATCCCCATGAAGCGCCTTCTCCCGCTGTTCGCCGTCGCGTCGTTGCTCTTCGCGCCGTCCGCCTTCGCCGCGAGCGTCCGCGTGGAACTGGCGCCGTCACGCGCACTCAGTCACTTCGTGATGCGGGGCAGATCGGTCAGCATGATGTCGCTGCGTTTCCGCGCGAGCTGCGGCGCGGTATCGATCGTCAAATCCATCACGCTTGTCCATGAAGGCGACGGTGATACGAGCGATATTGCGGGCCTCACTCTGGTGTCCGGCGGGCAGTCGCTTTCCAATACCGCCGTCATCGATCCGCGCAGCCGCACCGCCACGCTCACGTTCTCGCCCGCACTGGCCATCGCGTCGTGCGGCACCGCGCAGATGGACGTCATCGCGGATGTTTCCCCGACGGCGTCAGTCGGCGGCATGCACGGACTCCTGCTGGAATTCCAGACGGACGTGCTGGGCGACGACACCGACGCGGGCGGCCTCTTCCCGCTGCGGGGACGGAGTTTCCAGGTGAATGGCCCGCCCCATACGGGACGCGAATGCCTGCGCCAGGCCCACGATCTGACCACTGCCAAGGCCCGGATTGCGGCCCGCGCGGAGTGTCGGAAACAGCGGCGCTGAGGCCCCGGAAAGGGCTGCGGGCTGCCTGAAAATCTGCTATACTGGTGGGAATGAAGAAACACCGGGTCAAGATCTACCGGTCGCGCAAGCACCTCTACGTCACCCTGCTGACGGTGGTGATCCCGTTCCTGTACCTGCTGCTCTTTTCACAGTTCGCCAAGATCGCCGCCTCGACGCTTTTTTACGATATCGGCGTGTCCATGTGGCGTCTCGCGATCGCGTACCTGATCTCCGCTGTCGGTGCATGGGTGATGGCCGTTTCGTTCTTCCGTGGCAGGCGCGCCCTCTTCGCGCTGCCGGCTTTCGATGTGCTCCAGAGTTTCCCGACGTTCGCGGCGCTGCCGCTCGCCATCGCCGTGTGGGGACCGTCCAACGTCACGACGATTTTTTTCCTGGTGTTCACCATCATCTGGCCGATCTTCTTTTCCATCCTCAGTTCGCTCAAACTGATCAAGCATGAGTGGGACGAAGCGGCGCAGGTGTACGGCCTGACGGGCTGGGATTACCTCCGTCACTTCCTCATTCCGGTCAGCATCCCGGGTCTCATCACCGGTTCCATTGTCGGGCTCGGTGAGGCGTGGGAGGCGCTTGTGGCGACCGAGATCATCGTCGGCATGAAGACCGGCCTTGGGCCGTTCTTCGAGCTCTATTCGACGAACCCGGGCATCACGATGTTCGGCATTCTCGGGTTCCTCATTCTTATTTTCAGCATCAACAAGCTTCTCTGGATTCCGCTCCTCGACTGGAGCCACCGCACCATCGAAGAATGATCCACCCTCCTGCCATCACCGTCTCGCATGTCTCGAAGACTTTCGGAGGCGGACGCCATGCCCGCATTCTCGCGCTCGATGACGTCTCTTTTGAGATCCATGAAGGCGAGTTCTTCCTGATGGTCGGGCCCTCGGGTTGCGGCAAATCCACGCTGTTGCGAATCATGAGCGGCCTCGACAAGGACTATACGGGCACAGTGAAATTCCATGAGGGGTTCTTCCACAAAGACATCGGCTTCGTTTTCCAGCAGTTCGCGCTGCTGCCATGGATGACGGTGGAGCAGAACGTGGAGATGAGTCTCCTTGCCCGCAGGATTCCCGAGGATGAGCGCAAACCCGCAGTCGCAGCCGAGTTGCGGCGCTTCGGACTGGAGAAGTTCGCCAAGGCGTATCCGCGCGAGCTCTCGGGTGGCATGCGCCAGCGCGTCGGCATCGCCCGTGCGCTGGTGATGAATCCCAAGATTCTCTTCCTCGACGAGCCGTTCTCCGAGCTCGACTCCTTCACCGCCGCGGCCCTGCGCCGCGACCTGCTGGAGATCTGGAAGGAGCGCAAGCTGACCGTCGTGATGGTCTCGCATATCGTCGCGGAGACCATCGAACTCGGCTCGCGCATTGCGGTGATGAGTTCGCGCCCCGGGCGGCTGGAGAAGATTCTCGTGAACAACCTCCCGCGTCCGCGCGAGAAGCGCTCGGATGAATTCTTTGATATGGAGGATCACCTCTACTCGCTGATCAAGCCCTGACGAGCTAGGCTCGTCGCGTGCGCGTCGCGTCACTGTCGCCGGCGGCTACCGAAGTTCTTTTTGCTTTGAGCTGCGCCGATCAGATTGTTTGTGTCGATCAGTTCAGTAATTTCCCCGACGCCGCCAAGGGCATTCCGCACCTGCGGGATCACCAGAAGATCAAACCGGAAGAGCTGCGCACGCATATGCCCGAGCTCGTGCTGACCGGCACGGTCATCCAGCAGAAGCTCGCCGGGGATCTCCGTGCGCAGGGCTTCGGTGTGGTGCATCAGGATCCGCGCACGCTCGATGCCGTGCTGGAGAGTATCCGGCAGCTGGGGACGATTCTCGGATGCGAGCCGAAGGCCGAGGAACTCTCGCTCGCGATCCGCCAGGGATTCAACGCCGTCAAAAAGACCGCCGCGCTTCTGCCGCGCAAGCCACGGGTGTACGTGGAGGAATGGCATCAGCCACCGATGGCCAGCGGCAACTGGGTGCCCGAGATCGTCCGCATCGCGGGAGGTGAGCCGTTCCCCATCGCGCCCGGGCAGCTCAGCCGCGAGGTGACGCTGGAAGAAGTGCGGCGTTTCGATCCAGACCTGATCGTCATCAGCTGGTGCGGCGCCGGACTGCTCGCGGACAAGAAATTGCTGCTCGAGCGTCCTGAGTGGGGGAGTCTGCGGGCGGTCGCCGGCAACGCCGTGCGGGTGATCGATGATTCGCTGCTCAATCGTCCGGGACCGCGGCTCGTGGAGGGAGCGCGGCATCTCTATGGCTGGTTGTTTGAGCTGTTGCATTAAATTCATCAGACTAAAAAACAAATACATTAATATCCGGGACCCGGCCCCTTCAATAAAAGATTGAGCATGCGAGCGCTTCTCGTAAGAAGCGTGAGTCATGCGAATGAGTTTTCTTGGGCACTTCTTTGGCGAAAAGAAGTGCCGACCCGGCGTCAGCCGTCTTAGCTATGTCGCTCTTCGACTACGCTCAGGGTGACATAGTTGCGTCCCTCGTTACGAAATCCGCTCCGCGGCTTTCTACTCGGGATGACATAGTTTGTTCTATTTGGGGTTTTTGATACAAAAAACGTCATAAACACGGCATTCTTGCGTCTCGCATCCGTGCCTCGTATTGTTGCGTTGAACTCTCTTTCCTCCCCACTCACCCCCATGACCACCTTCCAGGATATCGATGTTCTTGTCGCCGAAAAGAGCCTGCTCAAGCATCCGTTCTACGTGAAGTGGTCCAAGGGGGAGCTGACGCTCAACGATCTGCGCGTCTACGCGAAGGAGTACTTCCGTCTGGTCGAGCGCATCCCGGGCATCGTCTCGCGCGTCCGCGACCGCGCCACGGACAGTGCCCTGCAGGCGCAGGCCGCCCGCAATGTTATCGAGGAGCAGGAGCACGTGGATCTCTGGAAGCGCTTCTCGCACAGTCTTGGCCTGACCGATGCTGATCTTGCCGCGCATGTAGCCGCCCCCAAGACCGAAGCCGCCATCCGCTCTCTGGAGACGCTCGCGGAGCAGAACCTGCAGGACGGCATGGTCGCCATGTACGCTTTCGAGTCCGAGCTCCCGAAGATCGCCCAGACCAAGAAGGACGGTCTTACAGCGTTCTATGGCCTGACCAGTGCCGACGCGCATGTCTACTTCGACGAACATCTGCTCGAAGAGAAGCACATCCAGGTCTGGAGGTCGCAGCCCCTCTCGGGTGACGCGATGGCCACGGCCGACGCTTCGCTCACCGCGCAAAATCAGGTGCTGGATGCCGTCTGCGAGGCGTGCGGCATTTCGATGGACTGCTGATTTCTTCCTCCCCGCCGTTATGAGCAAGACTGCCGACATGCCTACCGCCGTCAAAGCCGACACGCCCTACGGGCGCTTCCGCAAAAACCTGCTGGAGACCATGGAACTGCTCAAGCTCACGCCCGAAGAGCGCAAGCTCTTCGAAGAGCCGCAGCACGTCCACAAGAAAGACATCAGCTATACCAAAGACGACGGATCCACGGCCGTGCTCCCGGCGTTCCGCGTGCAGTACAACAACGCCCGCGGCCCGTATAAAGGCGGCATCCGGTACCACCCCCTGGCGGATGAGAACGAGGTGAAGGCGCTTGCAGCGCTCATGGCGATCAAGACCGCCGTCGTGGATATTCCTTTTGGCGGGGCAAAGGGCGGCGTGCAGGTAGACCCGAAGAAGCTCAGCAGGCGCGAGGTGCAGCAGGTGTCCCGTGCCTACGTGCAGGCGTTTCTGGAGCACCTGGGCCCGGACATCGACTGTCCCGCGCCGGACGTGAACACGAACCCGGATATCATGGCGTGGATGCGCGATGAGTATGAGCAGCGCACGCGGAGCTACGCACCCGCGATGATCACGGGCAAGCCGCTCGCATACGGCGGCTCCCGCGGACGCGACCGGGCGACGGCGCGCGGCGGATTCTTTATTTTGCAGGAGCTGATGGAAGGCGAGGCTCTCGATGCCGCGAACACGAAAGTCGTTGTACAGGGTTTTGGCAACGCGGGCGGCGAGATGGCGCATTTCCTGCATGATGCCGGCTTCACGGTCGTCGGCGTCTCGGACTCGCAGGGCGGCATCTACTCCGAGGAAGGTCTCGATCCGGTGCGTATCCAGAAGTACAAGCAGAAGACCGGGTCAGTCGCGGGCGAATACTGCAAAGGCTCCGTCTGCGACATCGAGAAGATGAAGATGGACGGCGTCCGGCACATGAGCAACGAGGAGCTGCTGGAATTGCCGTGCGACATCCTGATTCCGGCCGCGCTGGATAACGTCATCACTGGCGAGAACGCCGATCGCATCAAAGCCAAGTACATCCTCGAGCTGGCCAACGGTCCGACGACTCCCGAAGCCGACGCGATCTTGGATAAGAAAGGCATCCGCGTCATCCCGGACGTTTTGGCCAATGCCGGCGGCGTCACAGTAAGTTACTTCGAGTGGACCCAGGGCCGCTCCGGCGAGCAGTGGACCGACGCGCAGGTGGACAGCGAGCTCAAGCGGGTCATCCTCGAGGCCTACAAGTCCGTCCGCCGCGAGGTGCACCGACGCAAGGTCTCGTACCGCCAGGCCGCGTTCCTGGTGGGCGTGCGCCGCATCCTCGCCGCCATGCGCGTGCGCGGATGGGTGGACGCCAAATGACGTGCGCCGTACACTTTGGACCTTCCCCTTCGTTTTGCCATGTTCGACGTCATCATCATCGGTCTCGGCTGCGCCGGCTACACGGCGGCCATTTACGCCGCGCGCTATAAACTGAAAACCCTGCTCGTCGGCGGAGAGGAAGGCGGCATGGGCGTCACTGCGGCCGAAGTCGGCAACTGGCCAGGCGACATCGAGATCAAAGGCCCGGATCTGATGGAGCGCTTCCTGAAGCACGCTAAGAGTTTTGAGGAGGTCACGCACAAGGTGGCCCGCGTGGAGAAGATCGAGAAGACCGGCCAGGGTTTCCGCCTGACCTACCAGAGCGGCGAGACGGCCGAAGGCAAGACCGTCATCCTTGCAACCGGCTCCAACAAGCGTCATCTCGGCATCCCCGGCGAGAACGAATTCTCGGGTAAAGGCGTTACGTACTGCGCCACCTGTGACGCGTTCTTCTACCGCGGCAAGACCGTGGCCGTGCTCGGAGGAGGGGACAGCGCCGTCGAGGGCGCCGCCATCGCCGCGCAGGTCGCCAAGAAGGTCTATCTGGTGCACCGCCGAAGCGAGTTCCGCGCGGAGCCGTTCTGGATCGACCGGGTCAAAAGCCTGCCCAACATCGAGATGGTTCTGGAGCGCAACGCCGTCGAGGTCATCGGCCAGCAGAAAGTGACCGGCCTCAAGCTGGATAAGCCGCACAACGGTACCGACACGCTCACGGTGGACGGCGTCTTCATCGAGATCGGCTCGACGCCCGCCACCGCGCTCGCGACCGGGCTCGGCGCCGAGGTGGATGAGAAGACATATCTCAAGGTCGACGCGGCGATGGCCACGACCGTCCCCGGCCTCTTTGGCGCCGGTGACGTCACCAACGGCAGCAACTACTTTGCCCAGTTCACGACGGCGGCCGGCGAGGGCGCCGTGGCAGCCAACAGCGCGTTCAACTACCTGAGCACCGTGGCCAGCAAGGGCGGGCACATGAGCGGGGGAGGCTGACCGGACTGCCGATTCGGGGCGCCCGAAGGGGCCGTTTCAGGACTTGCGCTTCCGGCGGTCTGTCAGTACAGTAGGGCAACTATGCCACGTGGAAAGCGCACAGTCTTTACGGTGTCCTGCACCGATTGCAGCCAGAGAATCGGCAGCGTCCGTCTGCATAAGCAGAAGGACGGCGTGTCCTGGAAGGACTTCAAGATCCAGAAGTTCTGCTCGACCTGCCGCAAGCGTCAGCCGACGAAACTCAAGGAAGAGCGTCACTCCAAGTGATCGCCGCGTCCGCACGCGAACCGCTGGCCCGGTGGCCGGTCTTCTCCGTATAGTGTCGGCCATGCCCCACCCGGAAGAAGTCTATCGTCTGGCCGCGTCGGTCCTGGTGTTTCGGCGGATGCCGGACGGCGGAACCGAGTTTTTGCTCTTGCACAAGCCACGGAAGAACGATGCTTGGCAGCTGCCCCAGGGCGGCGTGGAGGCCGGCGAGACGCTGACGCAGGCAGCGATGCGCGAATTGCGCGAGGAAGCATCCATCGATGGCTGCGCGCTGCTTGGCGAGAGTGCGACGTTCTACCAGTACGATTTTCCCCAGTCGTTCCGCGATTTCCGCCCCGACAACGTCCGCGGGCAGAAGATCGGGTTCGTGTTCGCTCTCGCGCCCGAGGGTGCGGTCGTGACGGTCGATGGCAAGGAGGTCGACAATCACGTCTGGATCGGTCTCCCGCGGCTGGGCGATTACATCCGTCGCGCAGAGTACCGCCGCCTTGTGGAGCAGCTCTACGCCGAGGCCCTTCCGCTGCTGGAAAAACACCCGCTCTGAGCCTTCTTTCCCGCTCCCGCCCGTGTATCCTCGGGGAGAGCTTTTGCCCTGCCGTGCGCCTCCAGTCCCTCTCCCTTGAGCAGTTCCGCAGCTACGACCGCCTGCAGATGTCCCTGCCGGAGGCGGCCGTGCAGCTGTTCGTGGGATCCAACGGCAGCGGCAAGACCAACATCCTGGAATCGCTCGCGGTGCTCTCTCTCACCAAGTCGTTCCTGCCGGTCGAGGAAGAAGATCTCCGGAGGTGGGGGACCGAGTTCTTCCGCGTGACCGCCGCGGCCCGCACCGACGCGGGTGAAGACATCGAGCTGGAGGTTGTCAGCCAGATCACGCCCCGTCGCCAGAAGGCGTGCTTCGTGAACGGTGTGCGCGTCACGCAGTCGGCCATGGTCGGACGACTGCCGATCGTCGTGTTCCTGCCCCAGGATTTGTCGCTGTTCACCGGCGCGCCAGCCGACCGCCGGCGTTTCCTGGATCAGATTCTCTGTCAGGTATCGCCCGAGTACTTCGCATATCTGAGTGAATATCAGAAGCTGCTCAAGCAGAGAAACGCGCTGCTGAGAGCCATCGCGGACGGACGGGGCAAGCGGGCCGATCTGGCACCGTGGGACACGCAGCTCGCGGACACGGGTGCCCGGGTGACGCTGCTGCGTCTGGAATTGATGGAAACCTTCGGCCTGACGCTGGCGGAGGAAGTCGCGGCGCTGGGCGAGGAGTGGACAGACGTCCGCATCGCCTACAGGCGCTCCGGTGCTGCGCGCGATCACACCGCTCTGCGCGCGGAGTTCGAGGAGGCGCTGGCGGCCGGACTCGACCGCGATCTGCTCACGCTCACCACGTCCGTCGGCCCGCACCGCGACGACTGGGAGATCCTCGTCGAGGGGCGTCCGCTGCAGGCGTTCGCCTCGCGCGGGCAGCAGCGCGTCGCCGTGCTGGCGCTCCTGTTCCTTGAGGCGTCCTATCTGGAGCTGCGTCGTGGCGAGAAGCCGCTGGTGCTCCTCGATGACATCTTCTCGGAGCTCGACGATCACCATCGCCTGCGCATCATGAACGCGTTTTCCGATCACCAGGTTTTCATGACGTCCACGCATCTGCCGCCCGCGGGCGAGCTGCCCGCTGCCGCGATCTGGCGCGTCCAGAGCGGCGATGTGGCGCGGGATTGACGATGTCCCCGTGCGGCGGGACGGCGTATACTTGCCCCGATGGACGACCGAAAATTCCTCCACGACAACGAACTGCTGCTCTGCAGTCAGCGGTCGAGCCCGGCGGTGCTGGTATCCAGCGCGCTGCGTGGTCTGGTGGATGCGCTGATCGCGGGCATCGTCCTCTCGCTCATCCTGCTGGCTGTTCTGACCTTTGTGTTCGAGACGTCGGTGTCGGTCTTCGTATACGTCGCTATCTTTGTCATCGCCTACGGCATCGTGTTCTGGCTGCGCTGGAACGTGTGGGCGCACTCGGCGTTCCGCATCACCAGCGAGCGCATTCTGCTGCAGGCTCCCGAATCGCTCTTCCATCCGCCGCTCAAGACCATCAAGTGGTCGCAGTACCAGGAGAGCCACGTCGGGCATCGCACGATGTTCGATTACCTCTTCCTTTCGCGCCCGATCGGCATCCGCTACGGCACCGCCGACGCACAGAACGAAGCCTCGTTTCCGTCGCTGCGCTACGGCCAGGATCTCAAGCACTATCTGGATAAGATCGACAGTGCGGTGCGCAAAAACGATCCGACCGCCATGAGGCCGTTCGTCGCCAAGCCGCGGGGCAAGCGCGATGTCTCAGCCGATCAGGGCCACGTCGCGGCGTAGGGCGCCGTAGACCGCGAGCGCCAGCGCGTCCGCCGCGTCATCCGGTGTCGGGATCGCGTCCAGATGGAGCATCAATTTGAGCATATCCTGGACGTTGCGTTTGGTGGCACCGCCGTCGCCCGTGATCGCCGCTTTCATCTGGAGCGGCGTGGCCTCGAGGTAGGGGATGCCCGCCTCGGCCAGACAGAGCAGCAGCACGCCGCGCGCCTGCGCGACGTCGAAGGCGTTGGTGCGGTTGGCGGCGAAGAAGAGCTTTTCGATGACGGCCAGCTCCGGTTTGACCTCGGACAGGAACGCGGAAAAATCTTCCCGGATCTCCTTCAGGCGGTCACCGGCGGATTGACCGGGTGCCGTTTCGATGGTGAGCCATTCGCAGGGCCGGATATCGTGTGCGGACAGCGAATCCACGTAGCCGAGGCCGATGGTTGCCAATCCGGGATCGATGCCGAGAATCCGCATGCGCCTAGCGTCCCAGAGACACGGTCTTTTGCAATTCATCCGTGTTGAAAAAAAGTCAAATTTCTGCTATCCTGAGAGGAAAAATGCACACAGACACACAGCCCCGGCTGCGTCACCGCCACTTTGTCGCGGCGCCGCTCTTCGCCCTCCTTTTGGGACTGCCGTTGCTCTCGGGCGACGGACGTCAGGCGGCTGCGTCCGCGATTGTGCAGAGCACCGAAACCGCGACGGACCGCCCGGTCGCTCCTGGCAATGGCATGCGTGGCGTGCTCTTCGCCGGAGGGAGGCTCGACGGAAACGGCGATGCGCTCTTCCTCTCGCGCGGCTCTGTCCTCCTCACGGGTGACGGCCTGGTGCGTCTGCGCGCCGGTTCCGCAGTCCTGACCGCTCTCGGTGGCGCGCTGCGCGTCGGAGCCGACGCTGGCGCTCTCACGGTCGCCGCGATCGATACGCCCGTCGTGGTGTCCTTCGGTGACCGCGTACTCATTGTTCCTGCAGGCATGCAGCGCCGCTGGGAAGCCGACGCTCCCGCCATGGAAGGCGCCGAAGGTCTGGCCGATCAGATTCACTTCCTGCTCGCGCTTCCGTCAGAATTCCTCCGCGAACAGGTGTCGTTGCTGCGCGGTTTGCCCGCAGACGGCACGTCGGCAACTCCCGGTGCCACACTGCTGCCCCCGATGCCATCCGCCCTGCTCTTTCCGGCTGCCCAGGAACGTGCGCTGGAGCGGGACGGTGAGGAGAAAGTCCGCAAGCTGGCCATGTCCATTGCCGCCGGTGACGGAGCCGCCGCTCGCGGATTCCTCGCCGATGAGGCCGTGCGTCTCGCGCTGCGTCAGGCCGATGCCGAGGCGCTTTCCCGCCTGCTCAACGCATCGCTGTCCTCGCCGAGCGTCCTGCTGGATCTGCTGCCGTTCGTGAGTGATACCGATCTGCTGCTCCTTGGCTGCGTACACCCCGCGCTTCGCGATGCCTTCTGGACTGCAGATGCGGCGCTCATGCTTTCGCCATCCGCGCTGCAGACGTGTCTGTATCAGGTGCCGTCGTCCGATCTGCAGGCCGAAGCGCTCAGCGACCTCGTCCACGATCGTTGGTTCGGTCATCTGCAGACGTTCCTCGCTGCGTCTCCGGCATCCGGGGCCGAGCTGTCCGCCTTCCTGCGGTCCATGGCGCCGTTCCGCGCCCGTCTGGTGCGACGTGAGTATCCCGAACGCCTCCGCCGCTACGGTGCCGATATCGATCTGCTCAGCCGCGATCTGCGCGATGTCCTCACAGATGCGGCGAAGGGCGAAGTCTCCGCATGGGCTGAGACCGTCGCTCCGCCTCCGGCCACCGAGCCGGATTTCCCCGAGCCCGAGGTCATCCTCTCTGCATCTTCCGCCTCTTCCGAAGCCCGCCCACCCGAGCATCCCGACCAGACCCGCGCGACCGTCTACGAGGCACTGCGTGCGGCGGGAGCACTCTTCACTACCCAGACGGTCATCCGCGCCGTTACGGACGACAGCGCGGCCGTGGAGGGCATCCTGTTCTCGACCGCCGCGGGCGATCATTCTTACGACTTCACGTTTGACGTTGCGCGCACCGAACTGCAGGACATCCGCCGCGACGGCGTGCCGCTGCCCTACAACCTGCCGCTCGACGCGTTCCTCAAGTGGGTGAACGGCGATACGAGCGGTTCCTGATCGCGTCTTTTCCCGGATTTTTTATGGCACTCATCAACCGTCCTCTTGAGCCCGAGCAGATCCCGCAGCCCGAGCCCGGTGCCGAACCGCGCGTCGTGGGCTGGTCCGAGAGCGGCCATCCGATCTACGAGGCCATTCCTCTTGCTGATGCCGAGGCCGTAGAGCCGCAGCTCGTCGCCCCGAAGGGCGCCACGGAGGCAGAAATACAGCAAGTGAGAGTTTACAATGAAGGCGTTCGCAAGCGTCTCGCTGAGCGCGGCATCATCGTGCCGAACTACGACGTGGACTGAAGTGTCTTCTGACATACTGGACGGTACACTCGCCGCATGGATGTTCTGACGGACCAGCGGCGGCTGTTTTCAGAAGAAACCTTCACTGGGCTGCAACTTACGGGGCAGGAGATCGCCGGAAAAGAATTTGAGAAGTGCGTGTTCAAGAAGTGCCATCTGCTCACCTGCACGTTCTCACACTGCAAGTTTGTCGATTGCCGCTTCGAGGACTCGCTTCTGAGCGCCGTGAAGATCCTGGACAGCGCGTTCCTGGAAACGTCCTTCCAGAAAACCAAGGCCATCGGCATCGACTGGACCCGTGCGGGACAGAGCCTGCGGGGACTGAGCTTCACCGGCTGCGTCATCAGCCAGTCGCTCTTCGGATTCACCAAACTGCCGCAGCTGACCGTCAAAGACTGCGTCGCCCAAGAAGTCGACTTTGCCGAGGCCGATTGCACCAAGGCGGACTTCCGCGGCACGGACTTCACGAAGGCTATCTTTCATCGCACTAATCTCACGTCAGCCGATTTCCGTCAGGCGTTCAACTACGCAATCGATTTCCGGAATAACACGCTGAAGAAGGCAAAGTTTTCGCTACCGGAGGCGGTGACGCTGTTGAGCAGTCTGGATATCGTCATTGAGTAACAGGGGTGGGGTTGGGAGGCTACTCAGTCAGAGGAAATGCGTCCGGTCTCTCTTCGGATTGAGGCCGGAGGCCGAGATCCGCGCTGAAAAGAAATCCACCAGTCGATCTCGTTCACGGAAAATCCGCACCGGCTTTGGGTGTAGGGATATGGCAGGGAATCGACTGGTGGGCGATGGCTGATTTGAACAGCCGACCTCGACATTATCAGTGTCGCGCTCTAACCAACTGAGCTAATCGCCCACGAGGGGAAAGAATGATCGAACGGGCATCGCGCAGTGCGCCTTATTTTCCGACGGCCTGCAGGGCAGGCCTAGGCCAACTGAGCTAATCGCCCACGAGAGGGGAATGACGGGGACAAAGGACCACGACAGACGCCGAATACGCGTCCGTGTGCCGGAAAGGGTACGGACGAACGGTGGACGGGTCAAGCGTCGGGATGGCCTGTATTGGCTCTAGAGCACAAAAAAACGGAGCGCAGAGCGCTCCGTTTTGAAAGCCGTAGAGAGGGGCTCAGTTGCCGCTCGAGACCGAGGACGAGGAGCTGGAGGTCGACGAGACCGAGCTCGACGTGCTGGAGACGCTCGATGCAGCGCTGGACGTGCTGGACGAGGTGCTGGAGACGGACGACGACGAGGGCTTCGTCAGGCTCTTGTAGGGGACGATGAGAACCTTTTTCTCGCGCATCTGCATGCGGCCCGTGTTGTTGACTTCGCGCTTGGAGACGCGCTTGAAGATGAGCGTGCGGCCCTTCTGGAGGACGGTGCCGTCATCACCCTTCATCATCTGCTTCATCTGGCCGCGATTCATCACAGCATCGTCGTGCTCGTACTTGCGGTTCTCGATGTTGAGATTCTTCTTCTTCAGTTCGCAGCGGGAACGCTGGACGCCGCGCAGCCAGGTGCAGTCGTTCATATCCGGACGGCTGCTGACCGACGACGAGGTCGAGGTCGCGGAAGAGGAGCTGCTGCTGGTCTCGGCAGCGAACGACACGGCAGCCGTCGAGAGCAGGACGGATCCGGCCGCGAGGAGGGACAAAACTTTCTTCATAAATAAATAGAGGGACGGGGTAGAAATGCCCGGAGATCCTACCGGATGGCACGCGTGGAGAAAAGTGCCTATTTGGTGAATTTATCTCTGATATATTTCCGTGACGCTCTGGCCGCTTTCGATATTCTTGATGACTTTGGCCAGAAGAGGCGCGATCGGGAGGATCGTCAGGCCCGGGAACGAGGCCGGGTCATTGGGAATGCTGTCGGTGACGACGATTTCGGTAAATGCCGCGGCACGCAGGCGCTCCAGGGCGGGGCCCGAGAAGACACCGTGGGTCGCGGCGGCGTAGATCTCCTCGCGGGCGCCCTTCTCCAGCAACGCCTCCTTGGCGGAGACCAGCGTGCCGGCGGTGTCGATGATGTCGTCGAACAGGATGCATGTGCGTCCCTCGATGTCGCCGACGACCTCATGGATCTCGGCGTGCTGGTGCTTGGGACGGCCCTTGTGGAGGATGGCAAGCTCGGCGCCCATCATGTCCGCGAACTTCTTGGCGCGCTTGGCGCCGCCCACGTCCGGGGCGACCACGATCGGCAGCGTCAGCTTCTTCTGCTGGAAGTAGTCCACGAAGATCGAGCGGGCCACGAGGGCGTCCGCCGGGATCGAGAAGAATCCCTGGATCTGGTCGGAGTGCATATCGAGCGTGATCACGTGGTCCGCGCCGGCTTTCTCCAGCAGGTCGGCCATGAGCTTGGCCGAGATCGGCTCGCGGGGTTCGGTCACGCGGTCCTGCCGCGAGTACGGGAAGTGCGGCACGACGACGTGCAGCGTGCGCGCAAAACTGAGTTTGGCAGCCTGACACATCAGGCAGAGCTCGATGATGTCCTCGTTGGGATTGCGCGTGCCGGTCTGCAGGATGTACACGTCGCGGCCGCGAACAGACTCCTCGAATTTCACGTAGTTCTCGCCCGAACTGAATTTCTTCAGCGACATGCCGCCCAGCTTGACTCCCAGTTCCCGCGCGAGCGCGTGAGCCAGGGCCGGATGGGAGGATCCCGTGAAGAGGTGCATGGATGTTGTGTAAGCCGCTACCATTGTAGCAGATGCAGGCTCGATTCACTACGTCGCTCGGCATGACCGTCTACAACGAGGATACGGCCGAAACGCTGGGGGCTCTCAGCGGCATTCTGCTGCATCCCGACACGGGCAAGGTGGAAGGCTTCTTCGTGCGCATGTCGGGGTTCCTGGTGTCGCAGACCCTCTTTCTCTCCAGTATGGACATCATCCGCTGGGGAACCAAAGTCTACGTGCGGCATGCGGACGCGCTCTCCGATCTGGGCGATCTGGTGCGCCTGCAGTCTCTCGTGGAGGAGCAGCGCCCCGTCCTCGGTCAGTCCATCCGCACCGAATCCGGACGCACGCTCGGTCGCTGCGCCGATGTGCAGTTCGACACGCACAGTTTCGTCATCGAATGGATCTTCCCCAAGAGTCTGTGGCGCTGGGGGACCGCACTGCCCGTCTCGCAGATCCTCGAAGTCCGCAAGGACGGTATCGTCGTCAAAGATCCCGCCCTGCCCGTTACCCAGTCCGCTCTCAAGAAGGTCGAGATGCCCGTGTTGGAGATGCCCGAAGCCGCCTGAGCGGATGGTTGTCACAGCAAAACGCCCTCCGGAGAGGGCGCTTTGGAAAGCGTGCGATGAGCTGGCCTCAGAACGTCTGCGAGAGCGTGTCCGTGAAGAAGCCGACGATGACGCGGGCGAACAGGACGACGAGGAGACCGATGATCACGTAGAGGATGGTCTTCTTCGCCTTGTTCTTCGCCTCTTCCTCACCCTGCGAGACGATGAGGCGGATACCGGCGACGATGATGAAGATCACCGCGGCGAGGGCCAGGAAGTTGAGGACAAAGAGCAGCGCGCGGAGGATGATGCCGCGGATGTCTCCTTCGCTCGCAGCGCTGGGCGTACCCGGAATGGCGGGGATCTGACCGCCGAACTCGCCGCTCTGGGCCGCAAAGGCCACAGGGGACAAAGCGAGGAGGCCGGTTGTGGCGAACCATGCTCTGTACGTGAGGCGCTGGAGTGTGGACATGTAGAAGGATGGGGAAATTGTTGTAGTTTTACCCACGAATGAGCGCAGGTGCAAGAACGGCCAGCCTCCGGGGCGATGAATGCACTTGACCCGGTACCCGTACTGGTACGCCGTTATTCCTTGTGATGGAGGAAGCCGACTGCGATCAAAACGACTGCCGGCAGCGAGAACCACAGGTCCTGATGAAGTATCATAATCTGCATGAGCTGGCTTTGCTGGATGACAGGCGAGAGCGAAGTTGCGTTGGCGAGGGACATGTCGAGGAGCGGCACACCCGCGACATAGGTGAGCAGCGTGGAGAGGAGCAGGCCGGCGGTGGCGAATCCGAAGAGACCCGTGATCAGCGCGTTCACCACGGCGTTGGGCTCCTTGGGATACGTCGTCTCAAAACCCGATCTGAGTGCCAGGAAGATGATAATGGCGATGAACAGCGTCAATTTGCCCATGGAGATCGCGGTCGGGGTGATGGGCAGGCCGAAGCCGCCAAGCAGCGGGCCGGTGTAGGCGGAGATGCGGGCAAGCACGTTCGTGAACCCCTGCACGGCCACGATACCGATGTAGCTGCTTACGATGATCTTCACGGACTCCTTCTTCCCGATGATGAATGTGTACGTGACGACGATGGCGAAGAAGACGACGATGAACAGGTCCCAGGTCAGGTTCAGGTTCATGGGTCAAATCGTACCTTCGCTTCAGCAAGCCGCAATACGCCCTGCCGCACAAGCGATGTTGGTTTTCTGTTTTTAGTATGTAGTAGCGCCTGAGGAGCCGCGGTCTGTTATCCTGCCGCCATGCGCCACGGTTTCCTCCCGGTCGACAAGCCCGACGGCATGACCAGCCACGATGTGGTGGCCATCGCGCGGCGTCGCCTGTCGGAACGGTCCATCGGCCATCTCGGCACGCTTGATCCCGCGGCGACGGGCCTCCTGATGCTCGCTGTCGGCAAGAAGGCACTTAAGGTGGTTCACCTCTTTAATGAACTTCGCAAAGAGTACATCGCCGACGTGAAGCTCGGCTGGGTCAGCACGACCTACGACCGCGAGGGCGTCATCCAGCAGTACGAGATTCCCATGGGCTGGGACGCGCCCGAGCAGGGCACCATCCAGCGCCTCATCGCGGACCGGTTCACTGGCAACATCCGCCAGGTGCCGCCCGCGTACTCGGCGATCAGCATCGGCGGCAAACGCTCCTATGATCTGGCGCGCGAGGGGAAGGCCGTCGAGCTCGCGGCGCGAGAAGTGGATATCGGCGTGTGCGAGGTGCTTAAGTATGAATACCCGGATCTGAAGCTGCGTGTGGAGTGCGGTTCGGGCACGTACATCCGGTCGCTCGCGCATGACCTCGGCCATCTGCTGCATTGCGGCGGCTACCTCGCGGCGCTGCGCCGGACGAAAGTAGGGGAGTGGACCCTCAACGGATCGATGTCTCCCGAGAACGTCTCGTGGACCGGCATCATCCCGCTCAAAGACATCCTGGCCCGTTACCCGCGCTATGACCTGACCGACAGCGATTGGCAGGATGTGAGTTGCGGCCGGAACATCGACGCCGAAGTGCAGCCGCTCACCGTCGCGTGGCATCAGGACCTTCCCGTGGCTCTGCTGGTGCCTGCGGGCGATGGAACAGCGCATGCGAAGAAGGTATT
>CAZFBZ010000032.1:0-7467 GCA_964517345.1 uncultured Candidatus Peribacteria bacterium
CGATGACGGCGATCGTTCCGCCGATGGCGACTGTCAGATACATGCGCGGGAGGTGAATTCCTCATTCTGCCCGGCGTGCGGATACGGTCAACGATTTGCGCACCAATCCCAAAAAGCGCTGCCCCAAGCGGCGTCTGGCGTCTGGACGGCCCGGCGTTCGGTGGCCGCGTTTACGTGACGGGCTGGGTCTCGCCGTAGCGGGCGATGGCCTCCTCCACTTTCTTCTCCAGCACCGTCGACATCGTCACCGTGAGCGGCACCGGAATCATCTGTTCGCCGATTTTCAGCTGGATCTTTTCCTTGCCGGGAAACGTCTCGAAGACTTTCTTCAGATCCAACAGGAGCTGGCGCGGAGCGCGCGGCGGCAGGGCGATCGTGTGAATGGCGATGCGCGAGGACATCGGTTCCGGCGGTGCTTTCGGCGCGGCTGTCTTGGCCGCAGGCAGGCCCTCAATGTCGCCCGTCAGGCCGGTTTTAGCCAACGGATCGGCGATGTTCATGCCTGTCAGAATCCAGCGGCCGAGCGGGCCGTGGAACTCGTCGGCGATCTCCTCTTTCTTGGCGAGCGACACGACTTCGCCCGCAATCACGTTGCCTTCTTCATCCAGCATTTCCACCGTCTCCTCGCCCTCATCGGCGCGCATGCGGATACCGAGGCCTTTGGCCGCCTCCTCTTCGTCGAAGAAGCCGCTCTCCTTCGCTTTCGTGATCATCGTCGAGAGCGACGCGCGCTTCACCGCGTCCGCTCGCATCTGCAGCTGGCCCGCGCGCACGTCGAGCGTGCCGCCGATCACCAGTACCGTATCGGGCATTTCCAGAAGAGGCGCCACATCGCCGAACGTGCGCGGGAAGAACGTCACCTCCATCTTCCCGGTCGGGTCTTCCAGCGTGAGGATGCCCATCGTCTCCCCTTTCTTGGTCGTGATGCGCTTGAGACCTTCCTCGATGCCCGCGAGCGTGATGCGCTTGCCGGCCTCCTTCACGGTCAGACTGGAGATGAGCTGCGCCTTTTTGCCGATGTACTTGCGGAGACCCGCGAGCGGATGGCTGGAGACGTACATGCCGAGCGTTTCTTTCTCCCACTTCAGTTTTTCCAGATGCGTGGCGACCGGTGCGTCCGCAGGGAAATCAATCGTACTCTCCTGCACGTCATCGCCGCCGAGCGAGGCAAACAAGTCGCCCTGCGCCGCGCCCACGTCACCCGCGGCCTTGGAGAAGTCCACAAGCTTGTCGTAGTGATCGATGATCTTCCGGCGTTCGCCGAGCGAATCCAGCGCGCCGCTCTTGGCCAGTGCCTCGATCAGCTTCTTGTTGAGCAGCTTGCTCGGCATCCGGCGGGCGAAATCCTCCAGGGATGTGAATGTGCCGCCGCCTTCGGCATCGCGGATCGCAATAATCTGCTGCACGGAGCTGTCGCCGAGGCCCTTGATGGCCGAGAGTCCGAAGCGGATGGACCCGCGGGGGGCGCCGTCGGCGGTGGGTTTCTTCTCCGTCGAGGGGATTGCGGTGAAGTGCCGCAGCGACTGGTTAATGTCCGGCGGGAGCACGGCGATGCCCATCGCGCGGCATTCCTCGATCTCGATCATGATGCGGTCCGTGCGCTGCGCGTCGCTGCTCAGCAGCGCGGCCATGAATTCCGTCGGGTAGTGCGCCTTGAGGTACGCGGTCTCGAACGCGATGCGCGCATACCCTGCCGCGTGCGACTTGTTGAAACCGTAGCCGGCGAACGGTGTGATGACGTCGTCGAAAATCTCCTCCGCGAGCTTCTTCTGATAGCCCTTCTTCTCCGCGCCTGCGATGAACTTCTCGCGCTGGGCCATCAGTTCCTTCATGATTTTTTTGCCGATGGCGCGACGCAGAAGATCGGCTTCACCGAGCGAAAATCCGGCGAACGCCTGCGCGATCAGCAGGATCTGTTCCTGATACACGCCGATGCCATACGTCGCTTCCAGGATCGGGCGGAGCGCCTCGTGCTCGTATTGCACTTTCTCAGTGCCGTTGCGGCGTTTGAGGTAGCTCGGGATCCATTCCATCGGCCCAGGGCGGTACAGCGACACCATCGCGGTGATATCGCCGAATTCGGTCGGCTTGAGCTGCTTGAGGTACCGGCGCATGCCCGGCGATTCCAGCTGGAACACGCCCGTCGTGTCACCGCGCTGCAGCAACTTGTACGTTTCCGGGTCGCCGAGCGGCAGGTCGTTCATTTCGATCGCGCGGCCGTACAGGCGCTGGATGATCTCGAGCGTCGTCTGGATGACCGTCAGGTTGGTGAGGCCGAGGAAATCCATCTTCAGCAGGCCCAGCGCCTCGAGCGGTTTGGCCGAGTATTGCGTGATGATGATGTCTTCATCTTTGGGTGCGCGCTGGAGCGCGGTGTACTCTACCGCGGGCGATTCCGAGATGATGACGCCGCACGCGTGAATGGAGACGTGACGGGCTTTTCCTTCCAGTTTAAGGGCCGTATCGATGATTTTGTGATACGTCTCGTTGCTGTCGTAGACACCCTTGAGTTCGTCCGTCTGGATCGCATCGGCGAGCTTGGTGCCCGGCCGGTCCGAGATGAGCTTGGCCAGGTTATTCATTTCCAGAAACGGCACGCCGTATGCACGTCCCACGTCCTTCACCGCCGCGCGAGCCGCGAGCGTTCCGAAGGTACAGATCTGCACGACGTGGTCGGCGCCGTATTTCTGGCGCACGTATTCCAACACCTCGTCGCGGCGCGTGTCCGCGAAGTCGAGGTCGATATCGGGCATGGAGATGCGTTCCGGATTGAGGAAGCGCTCGAAGAGCAGCCCGTGCGGGATCGGATCGATGCCCGTGATGCCGAGGCAGTAACTGACCATCGATCCCACAGCCGATCCGCGGCCCGGGCCGACGGTGATGCCGCGCCGCTTCGCCTCGTTGATCACGTCCGCGACGATCAGGAAGTAGCCGGAAAATCCGGCCTGTTTGATGATGCCGAGCTCGAATTCCAGGCGCTCCTTGTGCCCAGCGGGAGCGTCCGGATAGCGCCAGGCGAAGCCTTTGACACAGTTCTCCGTCAGCTCTTCCTCCTCCGTCCTGCCCTTGGGGACCGGATACCGGGGAATCTTGTATTTGCCGAACTGGAAATCGAGTGTGCAGCGGTCCGCGATGACGCGGGTGTTCTCCAGTGCTTCAGGGATGTGCGCGAATGCCTTCTCCATTTCCTCGAACGGCCGCATAGAAAAATCCGAATCACGCATGGAGAAGCGCCCCGGGTCCGCGATCTGCGCGTTCTTTTGGATGCACAGGAGCACGTCGTGAGCCTCGGCGTCATCCGCGCGGCAATAGTGGCTGTTGCACGTGGCCACCACCGGCACACCGAGTTCCTTGCCGTAGGCGATCAGCTGCTGATTCACTTCCGCCTGGCCCGCGACGTTCGGCAGATCCATCAATTCGAAGTACAAGTTGTCTTTGCCGAAGTAGCCGCGGTATTCCTCCACCAGCTTTTTCAGCCGTTCGCCGTCATCTGCCAGGGCCGCCTGCGGGATCGTGCCGCCAATGGGGCCGCTCAGGGCGATCAGCCCTTTGCCGTATTTCTCAAGCAATTCCTTGTCCACGCGCGGCTTGTAGTACATGCCCTCCAGCGCTGCGTCGGAGGCGAGGCGCAACAGATTGCTGTAGCCCTCCTGATTCTCGGCGAAGAGTGCGAGCGGATAACGCTTGGTGTCGACGCCGCTCTCCTTGTCTTTGCGCGTGCGCGGGGCGACGTAGGTTTCCAGTCCGAGGATCGGCTTGAGACCCGACTTCTGCGCGGCTTGATAAAATTCGATGAGTCCGTATGTGTAACCTTTGTCCGCGAGGCCGACCGCTGTCTGGCCCAGCTCCTTCGCGCGGTCGACGATTTCGTACGTGCTCGGCAACCCCTCCAGCAGCGAGTAGGTGGAATGGCAGTGCAGATGGACAAAATCCCGGGCGTTCACGCTGTCATCATAGTGCGTCCCGGGCCGCTGCGTAAGCCCGCAAATCGGCGTTTTGAAGCATTTTCTCCTGTCAGGCGGCGGTGCGGGTGACCGGCTCCGGAGCACGGTGCGGCTCGGCGTCGGGCAGCGGCTCCTCGAGCCGGCGCGCGTCCGGGCCCTGCTCCATCGCCGCGCGGCACTTCGCGCGGAAGTCCGTTTCCACATCGTGCAGCGCCGCGAGATCGTTGTCGTCCATGTAGACGATGTTCCCCTTGAGGATCGTCACGAGCGTGCTCTGTGTAGAGAGATTGTCCCCGTTGTTCCAGTAGTCGGCCACGAGGCGCGGCCACAACTCGGTGATCGAACGGCCATCGGACGCGTTCATGGGCAACGATTCGCGCATACGGGGACGGGGGAAGGTATACGGGTCATGATCCCCCGTTCTCCGGGCACGGCAAACGTTCCGCCCGCTCATCCCCGGCAAATGGCAGAGGGATCAAGCCGGATTGACGTTTCAGATCGCCGACAAGTCCAGTTCCTCGTCCACGCGGATCTGGTTCAGGAATTCCTGATCGTGGCTGACGAGGATCAGTCCGCCTTCGTACTCGTTGATGGCTTCGGCGATCACCGGGATGTGCCGGAAGTTAATGTGGTTCGTCGGCTCGTCGAGGATCAGCAGCGTCGGCTTCTGGAGCATGAAGCGCGCGAAGCACAGCAACCCCTTCTGCCCTTCCGAGAGCGAGCCGATCTTCGTCTGCACTTTGTCGCCGGTGATGAGAAAGCGCGCCGCGGTGGCGAACACCTCCTGATGCGATGCTGTCTCCATCGCCTCCGCGAGCATGTCGTAGACCGTCATGTCGAACGGCAGGCCGGAAAAATCCTGACGGTAGTAGCCGACCTTCACGCCGGGCGTGATGACGGCGCCGGGATCCTTGCCGCCTGCGAGCGTCTCCAGCAGGGTGCTTTTGCCGATGCCGTTGGGGCCCGTGACGAGCACCCGGTGGCGGCGGCGGAGCGTGACCTGCACGCGGCGGCGCTTGGCTTCGTGGTTCTTCACGACCGTCACCTCGGTGATCTGGGCGAGGGGCTTCGGGAACTCCTCCGCATCAATCGTGAACGGCGCGATGGTCTTGTCCTCGCGGCGCACGTCGACCTTGTTCTCCTCGGCTTCCTCGACGGCGTCGCGCATCTTGCTCGCCAGCTTGCGCATCTTGCCTCCCTTGTGCGAGAAGAAGTTGATCTTGTCCTTCTGATCCTTGATATCTTTCTCCATGCGTGCGTTCTGGCGCTGCTCGCGCTCGATGCGCTCCTGGATCTGCTCCAGCACCGCGTAGTAGTCGCCCACGTACTGCTCGACCCCGTGCGTGTGCGCGTCCAGGTGGAGCACTCCGTGCGTGAAGGAGTTCAAGAAGTTCGCGTCGTGGGAAATGACGATGCAGGTCTTGTCGTACTCGATCAGGAACTGCGTCAGGTGGTCGATACCTGCGGCATCCAGGTTGTTGGTCGGCTCATCGAGCAGCAGGATGTCCGGATGCTGGATCAGCGCGAACGCCAGCAGCAGCCGCGCCTTCTGCCCGCCGGAGAAATCCTTCATCTTCTTGTCCTTGGGCGCGACCATGTGCACCACTTCCAGCACCTGCGCCATGCGCTTGGCGAGATCCTTGGGCTTCTCGGGGAACGCGCGGGTGAAAAATTGCTCCACGGTCTCCTGCAGTTCCTCGTGGGGGATGATCTGCTTTCCGAGGCCGACCGTGACGCCCTTCTTGGTGTGGATCTGGCCTTCCTGCGGCTTCAGCTCCTTCATCAGCAACTTGAAGATCGTCGATTTGCCCGCGCCGTTCGGGCCCATGATCGTGATCTTGGCGTTCTCGCGCACGGAGAAGTTCGCCTCTTTGAGGATCGGTTTGCGGTGGTCGTAGTGGAAGGTCACGTCCTCGAACCGGAGGATGACGTCGCCGTGGTCGTTGGCCATGGAAAAGCGGAAAGAAGCCCGTTGACGGGATCCTAGGGTAGCGACTGTGCGACTGCTTTACAAAGGCTCCGGATCGCCTTTATTGGGACGCGGCCGCGTCCCGGCACTGTTCCCAGCGCTGGTTATCCTCCGAATCCCCGCGGTACGCGCCGTTGGCGTAGGGGAAGCATTCATCGGAGAAGACAATCCTGAGCACCCGGTTGAGCCGCTCCGTGCACGGGCGGTCCAGACAGGAGCGCAGCAGGAAGTAGGCGAAGTCGCGGAGGAAGCCGCGCAGGCCGCCGTCCATGTTCTGGGCCAGCTGCGAGAGTTTTTCCACGGATTTCTGCAACGGCTTGAGCGAGGCAAGAACCTGCGCGTGGGCGTCGCCGCTCATGATGAACGCGCGCGCCTCGTAGCCGGCCTGTTCCGTGCTGAAGTCGCGCGTCGAGTCGCGGTTCACGCCCCGGAGCATGTTCATCATCGCCTCATCGTCCTGATCCTGCGTCGAACCGGGATCCGGGCGGTCCGCCTCCTGGTTTTGGCGCAGTTCAATGAAGCGGCTCGTCAGCCCTGTGTCATCCGGCACCACGTTGAACCATCCGCGAAGCGAATGGACAATCGCCTCCTGCGGGATCTCCTCCATGCATCCCAGAACGCGCTTGTGGACCCGGGGCTCCGCGGCAACGGGTGTGTCCGTCACCGTTCCGTCCAGGATATCGCCGATCTGACTGAGCGTCTGGATGCCCGCCATATAGAGCGAGACTGCCTCCTGCACCTCTTCCAGCGCGTCGCGCTCGATCTCCGTCGAACGGCGCAGCGCGTCGTTCACGCCGCCGGGGAAATTCTGGAGGATGTCCTCCATCGCCTCGATGTCGCAGCCGTAGCCTTCGGGGCTCGGCGGCAGATAGTTCGTATCGAAGTAGCACACGGGCTCGGTATCGTCGGGCGCGGCCGAAGACGACGCGAATTCATCGGCCTCCTCTTCATCCTGCAGCTCCTCGGTGCCCTCGGGCTCGAAGAGCCGCGGCTCGTCCCATCCCGGATCGTCATACGTCGGATCCGTCGAGCCCCTGTCCAGCGCGTCGATGCGATCGCGGAGGAAGGAGTACAAGTCCGCCAGACGCACGACGGCTGTCACGTTGCGCTCATCGAGCGCGCGGTTGAGCTCGGAGCGCACTTCCTCCATTTTGGCTTCGATCAGCGCCGTATCCATGCGCAGGCAGGCGGTTTGATCCAGCAGGCTCTGGCTGCGTGCAAGCGCCGTCTGCGTGTTGTCGGAAGGTGCCATGATCGCCGACAGCACGTCGCGCGACCACTCGCCGATCTGATTGAGGAAAAAATTCAGGAGCATATTGCCTTCCCACGCGTACTCGATGCCGGCGTCGGCGCGGTCCAGCACCGCCGCGACCGCAGGCGTTCCGGCGTATGTCTGCGCGGACACGGAGGGCGCGAGCAGGAGCAGAATGCCGATGAGCGGAGCAAGGAGGCGCTTCATGGAGCGACGGGAGGAGTGGCGCAGTATCCGGTGCCGATGAGGCCCTCGCCTTCGAAATCATTGAACGGGCACATGACGCGCGGGAATTCGATCGT
>CAZFBZ010000032.1:7567-17478 GCA_964517345.1 uncultured Candidatus Peribacteria bacterium
TCGAATGCGCAGAGCACGGGCAGGCCCTGCGGCGTCGAGCCGGTGCAGAGTGCGTCCTCCACCTGACGGACGACGAGTGCGGGGCGATAGGCGGGCAGCGCCGCGTCGGGCGACTGGATCTCGTGCGTGATGATGAGCCCGCCCGGCTGGGGATCGGGGCGCAGACAGATATCGTGCGGGCCGTTGCTGTCGCCCACGGTGTACGTGTTGCGGCCGGCGACGGCGCGGTACCGGAACGATTCCTCCAGGCACCGGTCGAAGTAGCAGACGTTATTGCCGATCGTGTTTTCGTAGCTCACGGTCTGGTTCGGGTCGCACGTCTCGCGGCCCAGCTGTTCGGCCGCGCGCAGCTGTCCGGCCACTCGGGGGTCAGACTCCTTTCCTTCGGGCGGATCGAGTTCATCCTGGCACGTCTCGGCCATCCATTCAGGCGCGCGCTCCTTGGAGAGGGCGAACAGGTCGGAAATGTAGGCGTACTGCTGGTCGAGCGGAACTGTCTCATACGTGAACGTCGCGGGACACGATCCGTACCCGCGGTCCTGGCACGAAGAGTCCACCAGGATCTGCCAGCACGTCTCGGAATTCATCGGGATGCCGGTCGACGGCGAGATGGGATTCCCCTCAAAGATCCCGTCGGCGGCCATGGCCTCGCAGTTCGCTTTGTAGGCTTCGCCTTCGCTGTAGCAGCAGGCATCACGCTTTTGCATAAGCGTTTTTGCATCGTCTCCCGCGCCGGGCGGCGGATAGAGCAGCGTGCCGGGCGGCTGTCCGCACATCTGTCGGGCGTGGATGAGCTCATGAATCATGACGTAGGCGGGCGGCATGTCCGTCTCGTTTTTCATGAGAATGCGCACGGTGCCGTCGGGTTCCTTGGGCAGCGCCTGGCCGCCGGAGAAGGCAGTGCTGTCATCGCACCGAAGATCCACCCGGCATTGCTTCATGGGATCGAACGTCTCTTCGTGCCAGTCGATATTCATGCACGCCTCGGGGCCTGCGGCTGTGATCTCGCGCGGTCCTTTGGCGGTACAGGCGGTGAGGATGATGGTGCCCGGCTCGGGTTCCGTCTCCTCTTCGCACTCATCGGCATTCTCGGTCGGGAGGGCGCGGCACAGGTAGCCTAGCCGCGCATAGGGTCCGGTGCAGAGGCCTCCCCCGTCCTGGGGCGGCGGCGGGTACGCTCCGCCGGGGATTGCTTCGCAGTCGGTGCCGTCCTCGCAGAGCGAGGGAAGCACGGGTTCCAGCGCGGGATTCCAGGCGACGCCGGCGTCGCCGCCGATGTCATTCCCTTCCCGTTCCAGATAGACCCAGAGCTGGATGTCTGAGGCAAGTCCACCACTCATGGTTTTGGGGATATCGAAGACGAGCAATTCGCCGTCGCGCAGCGGGGGCGGGTCTTCCGCGAGATCGCGCACCGATTCGTGGATTGCCTGCAGGGCGCTCTCCACCTCGGGCCACCGCTTGAAGAGATACTGCCGTTCCGTGCCGTCGGGATCGGTGGCGTCCTCAAGCGGGGGCGGGAACTGCGGCACGCGCTGACCGCTCACGTAGCGATAGCCGCCCTCCGTGTAGCGCCAGACGGCCGCGACCCGTTCTTCCGGCGACAGGTTGTCGAGAGCCGACTTGAGATTCATGACTCTCTGGAGCATGCCGGCATCCTCGGGCAGGTCGCGCATGCGGATGAGCGTGGCGGCCGCGCCCGCATTCGTATCGCCGGTGCCGGCGCGCCAGATCCGGGCAAGAGCCCGCGCGCGGTTCTGGAGACTGTCCGGCGTGTCGGTGTTTACCGGGGCATTGAGTTCGTTGCTGGCTGCGACGATCTGCATGTCGACAGCGAACGTCCGCGTGTCCATCTCGCGCTGCGCGAGGATCTGAATGGTCTCCTGCACGGTGAGACAGCTTCCGAAGACATCCAGGTCCGCCTCGGCTGTGTCTTCCTCGGTGTCCGTGGGCAGTCCGCAGAACAGCGGGTTATTCTCCAGTGCGAGCGGGATATCCTCCTCCGTCAGTTCTTTTCCCTCCGGTTCATACGAGCCGAGGATGAACGACGTGACCTCGTCATCGATCGTCTTGACGCCCTCGTGGTCGATCAGCAGGTCGCGCCGCGTGGCGTCGAGCATCCGCAGATAGAGGTCGGCGTCCGACGCATGGGCGGCCATCGGCAGCGCGATCAGCATGCCGGTGAGGAGGCGTTTAAGGCGCATCGTAGGTACGGAGGGAACCGCGGGCGTTGCGGATGCGGACCATGCAGGCGCTCGTCTCCGCGGCGAGCGACATGAGGTTGCGGATCTCGAGCGAGACGTCCTCCAGACACGTGATATTGCTGGAGAGCGGCCGCATGCGGTCGGCGGCGGCGATGTAGGTGAGCGTGCGTCGCATCGCGGGCTCGGCGAGGGTCAGCTCTTCCTCGATCACCAACTGCTCGCGCAGCGAGCGCGCGAGGACCGGTATGACGAAGATGCTGTTGTCGTCGTTGAATTCGTCCTCGTCTTTGGGCGGATATTCGAAACTCGGGTCGTCCGGTTCGGCTTCGTAGGCATCCAGCGCGTTTTGGTAATAGAGATCGCCGGCGCGGAACTGGAGCGCGCAGCGGTACGTGCGCAGGAATTCCAGCAGGATCGACGGGGCTTCCTCCTCCGTGAAGGGCACGCCGCTCTTCCACGGTTCCAGCAGCGCGGCGATGGCCTTGAGGGGGTTCGAGGCGGGCACGAACGGCTCGGCGCGGCAGATGGACGGCGGCTGGTTCATGTGGGCCCGGATGATCGCGTCAACGGCGGCGGTGTAGAAATCGCGCCATTCCTCCACGGTCGTGCGGGCCGCCTCTTCCTTTTCGTCATCTTCGGACGAGGTGGACGACGAATCGGGGAACGTGATGGGGAACGTGAACGGGAATGCGGATTCGTCGTAATCCTCTTCAATCGGGAAGAGATCCTCGTTCATCTCGCACGCAGGCATGTCGGTCGGGGCGTCCTCGTCCGCGGCCACCTGGGCGCGGAGGTCAGCCGAAACCCTCATCAGCAGCCCGACGCACAGGACCGCGCCGAGCGCGAGCCCGGCGGCGACCCGGCGTCTGCCGGCGGAGGAGCGGATGTCATTCGCCATTGCACTGGGAGAGGAAGCACGGCATGCGGCCGAGTTCGCCGATCAGGGACATGGATTGCTCGATGGGTGTCAGCAGGTCGTCGTGGAAGCCGATGAGAAATTCGTCGAAGTTGCCCGCGAACTGCAGCAGGCTGCGGTACGACGCATCGTAGAAGACCGTCAGCATGTACATTTGCTTCTCTCGTTCGATGAGCTGCTCGATGAGCGGCTGGCAGTTCTCGCGGACGATCGTGTCGCTGTACGCTTCGATGTTGCGCTGCTTTTCGGCGTCGTTCTCGTCGTCATCCTCAATCAGCTCGTCGTTATCGAAGTGACACTGCGAGTACGGCTTCATCTGCAGATCGATGCAGCCCGGCGTCTCGATGGGCTTGTAGTCGTCGGGGTTCTCGCCGTCGTCCAGGTACGAGGCGCGGACATTCCCGCAGACCATCTCCAGGCGGCACTTGTAACCGCGCAGCATCTGCGCGAGTGCCGGCACGATGTCCGAGGTGAGTGCGCCTCTCCGGTCCAGTTGTCCCAGGCGGGGCTCGCGTGGCGACGGGTTCTCGATCTCGTTCATCCCCTCCCACTCGGTCTGCCGGTTCATCTGCAGATCCGACCAGGTGGTGTTCTCGTAGCCGGGCGACGTGGAACGCCAGGTGTTGTCGCCGGTTTTGATCCAGGCGCTGCCGTCCTCGCCGTAGCGGGTGTTGCCCTTGGGTTCGTCCTCGGCGTCCGGCCGACCAAAGAGAATCTGGCGCGCGATGCGCTGCTGCTGCACGGCAGCCGCCTGCACCTGCGCGACGCAGGAGTCCGCGGCCGTGGCCTCGGGCTCGATCAGTTCCGTCGGATTGATCTCCGCCGCGCGGGAGGGCACGGATGATGCGACGAGCGTGATGAGGGCCAGGAGGGAGAGAAAGCGTTTCATGGATTTTGCGGGATAAGAGGTGTGTCGCGCGGCAGACCGAAGATCGGATAGAGGTCCTCGGTGCGGCCGGGGTACGGGTACTGCACGCCGGTGGCGGGGTCCGTTGCGGTCTTGCCTTCGGGCGTGATGGTCAGCTCGCGCGTCATCGTGCGCAGATCATCGATCAGCGCGCTCTGCTGCGCTTCGGCGTCGGATGGCCCGATGATCTGCCAGCCGTCGCCCGCGTTGCGGCGTTCGGCGCGCATGCGGCGGCACGTTTCATCCGCCGGGTTGCACGTCTCAGTGCGGATGCCCACCGGCCCGAACGCGTCCTCCAGCAGAATGATCTGCGGGCGGGCCGTCAGGCGGGTGAAGATCTGGATCAGTTCGGGTTCCGCGTAGCTGCACGGGGACTTGCCGATCTTGGGGCATTCGTACCCGCGCGTCTCTTCGGACGGCTCCATGTCCTTCCAGAAGCGCTTGTAGGCCTCGCGCATCTTCGTGAGGATCTCAATCGCCCGGTCCATGGCCCGTTCCTGCTGGGTCGTGTCCAGCGGCGGCGGCTCGGGCAGCGAGACAGGCTCTTCACCTTGCTTGATAGCTTCTGCCAGGCGCGGCGCCACGATGTTTACAGCATCGAAAGTCGGCACCGGCGGCAGATCGGGCAGGGACGTCAATGCATCCAAGTCAGTCACTTCCTCATCCGCGGGCGGCGGCGTGGGCAGCGTGAGTTCGATCTGTACGGGGTCGGGCACCGGCACGATCACGGCCGAGCCTCCGGGGAAGAAGAATTTCATGAGATCGAGATCGAAGTTGATGTCCTCGTCACGGGTGTTTTCGCAGATGATGGGGAAGCTGTCCTCGCCCCCCTCGCAGCTCGGAACGCCACCCTGCAGCGACGGGCGTCCCGGGTACCATCCCTCGTAATCGAGGAGCGAGTAGATCGATGTGGTGAAGTAGTCCGAGCGGCACCACGGAACGGCGTCGGTGCCGTCGTGGATGTCGCTGAGCGCCTGCTGCACCTGGCGCACTTTGTCCTGCAGGAGCAGACGCTGGTCGCGCGTCTCGAGCCAGGCGATGTAGCGTTCCAGGTTCTTCTGCGCCCACTCGTTGATGCCGAGCAGCAGTTCGCGCTGGCGCTGCAGCAGGACGCCGATGTATCCCGGCAACTCGCCGCGAAGTGCGCGGTAGTCGTCGATCTCGTCCGCGTACTCGAGCAGTTTTGCGATGACATCATCCACTTCGTCGGGCACGTCCAGCTCCAGCGCCTCGCGCTGGTTCCGGTAATCCTCCCAGCGCTGCGCGAGCGCGCGATACGTCAGCGGGGAGCCGAGCGGAATCACCACGGGCACCGGTACGGGCTTGAGAAGCAGGAAGCGTTCAAGCAATCCGGAGACGATTCCGAGCAGATCGTCGCGTGCCTGCAGCTGCACCTCGATGGTGCGCCACCGCCCCGCCTCTCCCCCGTCCGTGACGACCGGTGGCGATGCCAGCGGAAGGCCCTCAAGGCCAGGAGCCCACGCGGCGGGAAGACGCAGGCGGACGACCGGTGGCGAGATCAGTTTGGCCATGTCGGTCGTGAACTTCTGGATCCAGTTGATGAAGATCCGGGCCGCTCCCGTGTCGCTGCGGATCGTGTCGTCTATCGCGCGTTGCAGATACGTCGGCGCCATCGTCCGTTCGTCGGTGTTCTGGGTGTAGGCCGTCACCCGAGCAAAATCGAGATCGAAGAATGTGTGGTGCATGACCCGGTCGTAGTCCTCGGTGAAGACCGGCTCGGACAGGAAGGAGATGCCGTCGCCCAGGTTCGGATACCACAGGTCGTCTTCTTTCGCGTATCCGGGATTGCGCTGCCGGAAGGGCTTATCCGGCACCGTAGGCATGTACTGCCCCACGCCGGCTTGCGAGGTTTTCAGCCCCAGCGCCGAGTCGGCGAACGGATTGCCGTCCTTTTTGGAATACGGAAACCGGATGACGCACTGCAGCGTGAGTATTTCGTCTTTTGCATCGCGCTCGTCGTAGAGCCCGTAACAGGCGACTTCCGCCGAGACGCGTTTCAGCTGGTCGAGCGGCACCTGCGTGAGGCCGGCGCGCTCCGTCTCCGCCGAATAGAACCGGAAGAACGACTGGTAGTTCTGGCCGCGCGGGTCCTGCTCGCATCCCGGGCCGGGGCAGCGGCACTCTTCGCCGCGGCACGGCATGACGCAGTTGGGGAAACCCTCGTCCAATGTCTGGCGCGAGCACAGGAATTTCTCCACCCACTGGGCGCAACGCTGGCCGATGATCACGGCGCCTTCGGGCGGCGGGTTTCCGGGTACCGAGGAGCTGCCGCCCTCCTTCGAGGCTTGGCTGCTCGTTGCCGGGAAACTGAATGTCGAAAACGACGAACTGGGCGAGCCGAAGGATGACGTCTCATTGGACCCGAAAGACGATGTCTCGTCCGAGCCGAAGGATGACGTCTTGCCCGATGTGGTGATGAACGTCGGGAACGACGACGGTGTGGGATCAGAACCGGTGGTGATCACGGTCGGGAAGGCCGATCCCGGTTCGGAGGTGCTGGTGATGGCCGTCGGGAACGCCGATCCCGGTTCGGAGGTGCTGGTGATCGCCGTCGGGAACGTCGGGGTCGGTTCGGGGTTACTGTTGACCGTGGTGAACGTGGGCACTGGCTCAGGTTTGCTGTTGACCGTCGTGAACGTCGGGGCCGGCTGGGGATTTTGGATGATCGTGGAGAATACCGGTTCATCCTGCGAACCCGGCGAGGGTCCGAGTGTTTGCGCCAGCAGGCTTGCCGTCAGCAGCGTGCGCTGCGCAACGGTCGGAGCGGACGAAACGGAGCGCGCTGCGCGTGTACGGGCGAATCCGCCACCCGGTACGCCGTCATCCGGCGTGGGCTGTCTGTCGGACGGCAGCTCGCCGACGATATTGCCCTCTTCGTCGGCGTAGACGTCATTGAATGCCGCGCAGTCCTCATAGGTGAAGGTATTGAGCCATTCGCAGAACAACACGCATTGCTCCGGTGTCTGCGGCCCGTCCTCTTCGCTATCCCGGTTCGTCGCGGGCTCCCCCGCCCAGCGGCACGGTGGATTTTCGAAATACGGCATCGTGAAATCCTTCGGCACGTAGCTGCCCGGCTGTCCGTCAGGCCCGTCCTCCCACACGAAGATCGTGTCATCACCCCCGCGATTGAATGCGCAATCCGTCGTCAGTCCCAGCGCCGTCTCGGGGAACAGATACCCGTCATCCAGCACGCCGCCCTGTTCGATGCGCTTGGCGAGCCCTGATCCGGAGTTGCCCATCGGTTCGCCTTCGCGTCCCGGCAGACCCGTCACTTTGGAGATGCGCCACGGCTCACCCAGTTCCTCGCCCACTCTCTGTTCCTCGGAGAGATCCCAGCCGCCGCACTGGGCGCCCTTTTCAATCGCTGCGGGGATCTCATTCTCCACGACGGTGACGATGTCCTGATAGGTTTCGGGCGGGTACAGATCCTCCGGAATCTCGTAGGAAATATCGGCGTGCGCGCGCACCGACACGAGCATCAGCAGTGTGCCGAGCAGGACGCACGGAAGCCGACGGGAGGTGTGTGTGTGGGAAATCTTCTGATCATACCAGAAAAAACGTTTTGCTTACAGCTTCCAGAAGCCATTTTCCTGAGTCTTATACTTGACGGGAAAAACGCATGATGACGTGCTCATACTGTACATGCGTGAACGGGGTCACTTTGCACCCGGAATCAGATACTAGAAAATATTTTTTGAAATAATCCACGTCCAAGTTCTTGTCCCCGTCCGCGTGCCAGGTGTACAACCGTTCACGTCCAGAGACAGGTACGCACTGCTCGCGACATCCTCTACTTCCATTCCCCCCTCGGGTTATGTTCTCCTTCAATCGCGTACACATCATCGGCTACCAGACGCAGCCACTCAGCGTCCGTCAGACGCCCGGCGGCACGAGCGTTACCGACCTCAACTTGGTCGTGCCCTACAAGTTCAAGACCGAGAGCGGCGAGATGCTCGACGGCAAAGGTTTCCACACGATTACCCTCTGGGGTCCGATGTCGGAAGTCGCCGGACGTTTCGTAAAGCCCGGCAGCCAGCTCTTCATCTCCGGCCGTCTCCAGACGGACAGCTGGGAAGATGAAAAGACGGGCGAGAAGCGCTCCAAGACGAAGATCGTCGGCCTCGACATGATCCTGCTCGATCCCAAAGAAGGTCAGATTGCCATCCCGGAAGGTGCCAATATGGTTTCGCAGTGTCTCAACCGCGCCGATGTCATCGGCAACGTGACGCGCGAGCCTGAGATGCGCACCACCACGAACGGCCAGCAGGTGCTGACGCTCGGCGTGGCCACCAACGAGCGCTGGAAGGACCGCCAGAGCGGACAGGACAAGGAGCGCACCGAGTTCCACAACATCGTCGTGTGGGGCGCGCTCGCCGAGGAGGTCGCCAAGACGATCCATAAGGGCAACCGCGTGTTCGTCACCGGCCGCGTGCAGACGCGCAGCTGGGAGACGAAGGAAGGCGCCAAGCGCTACACCACCGAGATCATCGCCGAGACGGTCGCGCTGCTCGGCGCGAAGAATCCAAAAGTGACGGACAACATCCAGATGGACGGCGCCCCGCAGGCGCGCGGATCGAACCAGGACGAGTCCTTCAACCAGGATATGCCCGCGCGTTCCAACCCGTCCGTCGAAGTTCCGCAGATCGCCTATGCCTCCGAGATCAAGCCGGAGGATCTGCCGTTCTGATTTTCTCTTTCCTGAGCCAAAAAGAAGAGCCGCCCTCCGGGGCGGTTTTTCGTTCACATCCAATCGTCGCGGTGCACGTTCATGCCGGCGATCGCGCTCCACTCGTTCTCCACCATCCGCGCGCGGAAGTCTTCCAGCAGCCCCGGAATGTCTTCACGCGCGTGCGGCGATCCTCCTTCCACGTGATACACGCCCGTCACCGCGTCGAAGACGATCATGTGCCGTGCGGGCACGCAGTTGGGCAGCGCGCCGGGTGATGGCGGAATTTCCACGATCACCGCGTTGTCACCCGCCTCCGCGACGGGAAAATGCGCCGGCACGTTGAAGCGATTCCGCAATGCAGAGATTCTTGTCGCCACGGTGGCGTCACCGGTCTGCATCTCGACGCGCAGGACGGCGGGCGATTCTCCGGCGATACCAGTTTCCGGGGGATGAGCGACGATGGGGCGGGGGGATTTCTCCTCACGATACCCTCGTGCGCTCCGGACGCAATTGCGGACGCCTCAGGTCTTTCGCGCGCGCCATGAAAACATGAGCGAGAGGCGGTTCCGGACGTCGATGGAGTGCGTCAGAATGGCCACACCCTGCGCGCAGATGTCCTCCCGCAGGAAATTCCAGCGGTGCGCCGGATCACTGTTCCACACCAGGTGGGATATGAGGCCTTCGGGACGGATGCACACGCCCTGCGCCACGTTTTCCGTCCGTCCCTCAAGCCAGGCCCCGTCTGCATGCCGCAGGCCGCAGCGCTCCATCCATTGCACGTGCTCCCATGCCTCGACGGAAAGCCTGTCGTCCGTCTGGAGCGCCCAGCGCCCGTTTGCGACTCGCAGCGCGTTCACTTCGCCAAGCAGCACCGATCCGAGATACAGGTCCAAGTCGGACATGGCAGATCATGCTACCCGCATGTTTTCTGCGGACAAGCAGATGCCGTCACTCGGTCAGTTTTCCGTCGTTGCCATAGAGCCGCATCTCGATCCCGGCGATCTGCGGCACCTTCTTCTTGATCAGTGTCGTGATGCGGATCAGGTCGTCGAATGTCGCGTTGCCGATGTTGAGCAGAAAGTTCGCATGTTTCTCTGCGATCTGCACGCCACCTTCCGTGTGGCCGCGCAGGCCCGCAGCCTCGATCAGTTTCCACGCGGGCGTGCCGTCGGGCAGCGCCTTGAAGCACGAGCCCGC
>CAZFBZ010000033.1:0-16343 GCA_964517345.1 uncultured Candidatus Peribacteria bacterium
CGTCATCAACACCAGAGACTGCACTTTTATCCTCTCCTCTCTTTTTACCATGACAGACAGCAACTCCGGCGGCATGACCGCCATCGTGGCGATCGTCGCCATCGTCATCATCATCGGCCTCGGCTTTGTCGCCTACCAGCAGTACATGGGCAATCAGCAGCAGCCGGGAACGATCAACGTCGAGCTGCCGACGGGCGAGGCGCCCCAGCAATAAGCATGGACGAACACGCGCAACAGGGCTCCTGCGGGGCTCTGTTTCGTGTTGTCGTTATTTCCTTGAGCCCGCCAGGAAGATGACGCAGCCGGCCAGGAGGCCGAGGAGGAGGCCAAAAGACGTATCCAGGAGCATGATAGCCAGATCCCATTTGAGGATCAGGCTGTGATTCACGAAGTTCACCGCTCCGCTGATCATGAGGCCGATGAGGCCGCCTTCCAGTATCGCTCTCTGCATGCTCCCCGGAACGCGGAGGATGAAATACGACGCACCCGCGGCGATGAGGAACTCCAGTGCAATGAGGAAGACGGGGATCCCGAGCGGCGTGGCCGCGCCGTTGATGGCGAAGATCCGCGCATCGTAGAAGTTCACGAAGAACACCTCGTGCCACAGGAAATCACCGGCGAAAAAGACGATGAAAGCTGCGAAAGTGCCTTTAAAGAAGGAAGAGAGCGTCATGCGGGCAGTTTACCGTGCATCAGGCCGCGGTCCAGACCCCATTCTCGCGCTATACTCCCCGTATGCCCAAGACCTCCATTCGCTACGTCGCCCTGCTCCGCGGCATCAATGTCGGCGGCAATAAGAAAGTTCCCATGGCCGACCTGAAAAAACTCCTGGAGAAAGCCGGGTACACGAATGTCAAAACCTTGCTGGCAAGCGGCAACGTGCTCTTCGATGCGCCGAAGACCGACGCCGCCAAGCTCCGGGCCGCGCTTGAGAAGCTGCTCGCCGGCCGGTTCGGATTTGCCGTTCCGGTCCTCATCCGCACGCAGCAGGAGATCGCCGCGCTGGTGAAGACCGATCCGTTCAAGGGCGTCATGGTCACTCCCGACACGCGTCTCTACGTCACGTTCCTTCCCGGTCCGCATAAGAGCACGCTGAAGATCCCCTATTCCTCGCCCGACGGCGGCCTGCGGATTCTGCGTGCGACTCCCGGGGACGTCTGCAGCGTCGTCACGCTGTCGCCGTCCGCGAATACGATCGATCTCATGGCGACGGTCGACAAAGAATTCGGCAAGACCGTCACCACGCGGAGCTGGAACACGGTCGTTAAGCTGCTCGCCTGAAGGCGATCTCGTCGCCGTCTCGCAGAAGCCGGTCCGTCCTGCATCGCGCGCCGTTCACTTTGGCGGACATCGCGGACGCTTCCGGCAGGTCGAGGGCGCGTGCTGCATGGGCGGCTGTGGCACCGGGCGGGAGCTGCAACAGCCGCCCGCCGGAGAGACAGTAGACGTGCTGTTTTCCGCCCACCTCGCGCGTGAGCGACAGCGTGTGTTCAAGCAGCGCGCGCTGGCTGCCGGTCAGTACGGGTCCGGAGCCTTTCTTTTTGTAGATCCAGTGCGATGACAGACCGGTCTGGGAGAAGTCGTGCATGAACCGTGTGCGGATCTGCACTTCGGTCGGCAGATCCAGATCAGGAATGATGCGGTTGAGCGCGGTATGCAGGCTCTGGTAACCGTTGCTCTTGGGCGTGCGGATGTAATCCTTGAAGTGTCCCGCGACCGGCACGAAGCGTTTGTGCAGAGAGTCGAGAACGTCGAAACACAGGCGGTCATCGTTGGATTCCAGAATGATGCGGAACGCGAAGATGTCGCGCAGCTCCAGCATGTGCCGGTACTGCTTGTCACGGAATTTTAGATACACGCTGTAGGGCTCCTTGAAGCGGCCATAGATGGCGCACTGATACTGCGGATGCAGCGCCGAGCGCAGTGCCCGCGTGATGCGGCCCAGATAGCGCGCCGATTCTTTTTTGTACTTCTCCAGCGTGCGTTCGACTTCGGCGCTTTCACGCGGGTGTGTGATACGGAAGCACAGCGCGTCCAGTTTGCGTTTGCGGCGGAACATACCGAAGTGCTCCGCGAGCGGAGATACGACATCCAGATACAGTGCCGCCAGATCCTTCCGGTGCCGGGCGCGTAGTGAACGGCCGATTCTCTGCAGGAGGGTTTCGAACGCCTCGGGCCTGCCCGAAAAACGCTCCAACAGAAAATGCGTGAGCAGATCCTTGTCCGCGTCGTCAGCTTTGGCGAGCTTCTGGATGATGCCCAGGCACAACGAGAGCGGTACATCCTCGCTTGGACGTGCCGTTGGCACCTGCACGGTCACGGGTGCAGTTTAAATAACACGGATGAGCTCTTCAAGAATAATTGACGGGAATAATTCATGATTATGAAACATTTCTAAGGGGGCCCCGGCACGTAAACGCACCGGGGCTCCCCTTCACGACATCGTCATCCCCTCAGAGGCCAACCTCCTTCTTGGCCGCCGTGTACCAATTGCTGAACATGGCGGTCTTCGCCTTGTGCCCGCCGTGGTCGATCTGGAGCAAGACCATGCGCTTGGCCTGGGCCGGGTTTCGCTTGCCCTTGGCCAGGCGCAGGACGAAGGCGACCGAGTCGGCGAACTCCTTCTCCTCGATCAGTCCGTCGTTGCCCGCGAACACCGCGAGCAGGTCCGCCAGAACCTCGAGGATGGACATCTCGCGGGCGTATCCGAGCATCAAACAGACTTGGACCAGCGCGGCGCGAACCACGCTGTCGTCGAGGCCGGAGCCCCGGACGGAGGCGAGGATCTCCGCCTCCTCGGTAGCGTCGATGTAGTGGTCGTCGTGCCCGCGCTGTTGGATTGCCGCGATGAAGCGGCGTCGAACGTCATCAATGGACATGGTGTCTCCTCACTCCTGACTACTTGGACGAGAACAATGAGGGCGGCCTGTGCCTCCCCCCGCTGATTTCCGCAGACAGATGCCAGGGGGGAGAGGGATGAAGAGAGCGTGAAGGAGCATCCGCAGCTCCCGGAGGAGCCGCGTCATGTCAATATAACATGACATTATGCGGTGAGCCAAATCCGGTTTTTCCCGGGCGTGTTACTTCGGCAACGGCCGGCTGTGGTTGGTGATGACGCCGTTGCTCAGAATGCCATTGGGGATGATCACAAGCCGCCCGTCCGGGCCGCGCACGTGGGTCGTGACGATCTCGATTTTCTCCACGATGCCCTTCTGCGTCTGCGCCTCGATCTCCTCGCCGATCTTGAACGGCTTGAACAGCAGGATCAGGATGCCGCCCGCGACGTTGCTCAGGCTGCCCTGCAGCGAGAGGCCGACCGCGAGACCAGCGGCGCCGAGGAGTGCCACAAACGACGTCATCTGCACGCCGATCATCATCGCCACCGTGATGAGCAGCATGATCTTCAGCACGATTGCGCTGGCGCTCTCCAGGAAGCTGGCCAGCGACCGGTCCATCCTTTGGATCTGGAAGGCCCGGCGCATCGCCTTCGTGGCGATCCGTACGAGCCAGAAACCCATGACGAGCGTGACGAGCGCGAGCAACAGCTGCGGCAGATACTGCAGGCCCTGCGTGACGGAGACGTCGAGATACTTCTGGAACTGGGGATTCATGCACAAAGCGGGGAAAAGCCCGACTACTAAACAGCGCTGCCCGCCAGCTGGCAAGGGTGCTCAGATCACAAATGTGACGCCCATGGCGACGGCCGCCGCCAGCATGACGCCCGTCGTCAGCCATCCCGCGATGCGCATCGGGAGGGGCAGGGCATAGCGTCCCATCACCTTCCTGTCGCAGGCGAGGACCATCAGCACCACCATCAGCGGGACCGCGAGTACGCCGTTGATGACCGCACACCAGAAGAGTGCGCGGATGGGATCGACGTGGAAAAAATTGAGCGCGAGACCGAGCAGGACCGCCGCCGCCATCACGCCGTAGAAGCCCTTGGCCTCGTGCGGCTTGCGCTCCAGTCCGACCTGCCACTGCATCGCCTCCCCCACCGCGTAGGCCGCGGAACCCGAGAGCACGGGCACTGCGAGGAGGCCGGTACCGATGATGCCGATGGCGAAGCAGAGTTTGGCGAACGGTCCGGCGATCGGCTCGAGCGCTTTTGCGGCGTCCGCCGCCGTCGTGATGTCGGTGAGGCCGTGGACGTGGAGCGTGACCGCGGCCGTGAGAATGATGAAGAACATGATGATGTTCGAGAATCCCATGCCGATTACCGTATCGACATCAATGCGCAGCAGTTCGCCCAGGCCCAGCCGTGATCCGCCCTTGAGCGCGGGGTTGTTGTGCCGCTCTTTCTCCTCCACCTCGCCGGACGCCTGCCAGAAAAACAGGTACGGGCTGATCGTTGTGCCCATGATGGCGACGAAGCCCGTGATGTATTCGCGGGTGAAGGAGAATGACGGCGTGATGGTGGCCAGCAGCGCTTCGCCCCACGGGATCTGTACCGCGAAGATCACGGCCACGTAGGCGAAAAGCGCCAACGTCAGCCACTTGAGGATATTCACGTACTGCGAGTACGGCAGGAAGATTTCCAGCACCAGCGACAGCAAACCCATCGCCACGATGGAGGGCAGGACCGGCGCGCCCGTAATCAGTTCCAGTGCGGCGCCCATCGCGCCCAGGTCCGCGCCGAGATTGAGGACGTTGGCGATGACGAGCAATCCGACCGCTCCGCGCAGCAGCCAGGCCGGCGCGTGCATGCGCAGATTTCCCGCAATACCGTGGCCCGTTACGCAGCCGATGCGTGCGGCGATCCGCTGGATCGAAACCATCAGCGGGAACGAAAACAACGCCGTCCACAGCATGCCGAAGCCGAACTGCGCGCCCATCTGCGAGTACGTGGCGATGCCGCTCGGGTCATCGTCGGAGGCGCCGGTGATGATGCCGGGGCCGAGGCGGCCGAACATCCTGAGCAGCCGCTTGCGGCGTATGCGCTCCGTGAGGTGCGGTCCGGGCGGCGTGGTGTTGTCGGGTGCGGGAAGTATGCGCGTAGGGTACCACGGAGTTTTTGGTTTTACGTTTTCAGTTTTTGGAACCAAAAACCTACAACGAAAAACTGACAACTCGTCATGCGTTTTTCATCGCCTTACGGATCGCGGCATACGCCTGCGTGCGCCCGAGGATGCGCTTGATCTTCACCCACTTCCCTTCCTCCAGTTCCTTGTAGTGATTGAAGAAGTGCTTGATCTGCAATTGCGTGTGCGCGTCGAGCTGTTTGGCTTCCTCGATGTGCGCGTACCACGGGTCCACGTTGCGCGCGGGCACGGCGAGGATCTTCGTGTCGATGCCGGCTTCGTCCTCCATCTCCAGCAATCCGATGGGACGCGACGAGAGAATGCTGCCCGGCACTACCGGCTGGGCGGAGATGACGAGGATGTCGATGGGGTCGCCGTCCTCGCTGAGGGTGTGCGGGATGAATCCGTAGTTGAATGGATACACCATCGCGGTGTGGATGAACCGGTCGACGACGAGCGCGCCGGATTCCTTGTCCATCTCGTACTTGATCGCGCTGCCCTGCGAGATTTCCACCACGACGTTCACCTCTTCCGGGGGATTCTTGCCGATGGAGACTTTGCTCATATCCATGCGCAGGAGTGTACGTCCGGAAGCTCCCGCCGGATAGGGCAATCACCTGCGTAAACCGGGTGGAAAGCGCCTATGGGGAGTGGGTATCATGGCCGGTATTCCCCGCAAGCTCATGCAGAAGACCATCCTGATCGCGGAAGACGACCGCCTGCTGCGCGAGCTGATGCAGCGCCGCCTCGGTCGTGACGGGCTGACGGTGCTGACCGCGGCCGACGGGAAAGAAGCCATGGCGATGATCGAGCGCGCGGCGCCGGATCTGTTGCTGCTCGATCTGCTCATGCCCGTGGCCGACGGTTTCGCTGTGCTGGAGCATCGCCAAAAAAACCGCGGGACGTATCCCGTGGTCGTGCTCAGCAATCTTGCCGATCCGGGCAGTCTCGAGCGCGCCGAGCGCTACGGCATCACGGACTATCTGGTGAAAGGCGCCATCGAGGGAGACCTCTGGCGGCGCGTCAAAACCTATCTGCAGACATGACGTGGCCCCCTGTACTTGTGACGGTACAGGGGGCGGGCGAGCAGGCGGATGATCAGTCCTTCTTGGGAACCACCTTGGGAACCACGAGGCGGAGGGGAGCCGCCTCGATGGTGTAGACCTTTTGATCGATGGGGCTGACGACCATCCGGTCGCCGCCCGACACCTTCGTTTTCATGAAGTAGAGCAGAGTGGAGAGACTCTGCTGCGCCTCGACGATATCTTCTTCGTCGAGTTCTGACCGGAACGTGACAGTGACTTTCGTCTCCGTCACTTCCACTTTCAGAATGCGCTGCGCGACCTTGCGATCGCGCCCCTTCAAGTAGACGCCCGAGATGGCCTGTGTCAGCGGCCGGGGGTCGGTCAGCTTCCCCCCGAAGCAGCCAACCTGGAGGACGGCCTTCTGGAAGTCGGGGAGGCTGACAATCTCCCCGTGCTTGCTGTGCTCCACCCGGTAGGCCACATCGACCGGGGAAATCTGGTCGTGATCCATGAAGCTGAGGGTCAGGTCGCCCCGGTACTTGTTCACGCGCGAACCCTTCCCCCAAATCTTCTCCTCAGCCGTCAGCTCCGGCTCCTTCTCCTCCGGCTCCTCCTTGGCCGTCGCGTCCTTGCTGTCCTTGGCCGTCTCCCCCTTGGCCTTCTTGGCCTTGGCGGCGGCCTCCTTCTCCTCGTTCGCCTTGGTCTCCGCCGCGATCTCCTTCTGCCGTGTGTGGTACTTCTCCATGCTCAGCCCGATGGCCGAGATCACCATCATCAGCGCGGCCGGGAGGACGACAGAGTACCCGGTGACCTTTGCGGTGCCCCACCACGTACCTTCCGTCACCTTCCAGACGGTGTTGAGGGTGATGGCCTGCAGCAGCGCGGTCAACGGGGCGCTCCACAGGACGGCCATGCTCTGGTTGTCGGCCGAGGTGAGGGCCGTCGTCAGGGTGACGATGCCGGCGGGGAGGACGCCGGTGAGGCCGGCGAGCAAGCCGGTTCCGAGCCAGCTGCCCTCGGAGCGCTTCCAACGCACGGCGGCGACGATGCCACCGGCGAGGTTCGCGAGCGCCAGCACGTACATCATGATCGGGTTCATACGGACCTTTCTGCCCCACTGAAGGGGTCTCTTGAGGACTGTGCCTGCTTGCCAATGATCGGCCCAAGAATGTTGAGTTCCTGGGTTAATTATGATTATATAACTATAATTACGTATAGTCAAATAGAAGAAAGCTGATTATTTGGCTTACAGAAGAGCAAAACCTTACTTGACAGCTTTGGCCGAACACGGCCATTTTCACAGGTCAATCAGGCGCTGCATGGTCTATATGGTCTCGAAACACGATTCCAGGCAACGACATCCATTCCGGCTTCCCGTCCGAGGGCGGTGAGACGGAGCGGACCAGAGACTCGGATGGATGGGAGTGTCGTTCGTCTGAAAAAAACACCGGAGCGCATCGCACATGCTTTTCCCGACTTGATGAGTAACATTCCCGCGCGCCCCGCGTTATAGTTCCCGTATGCGCAAACTCCTCTCGATCATCGCCGGCCTCTCCCTGCCTCTCGCCGTCCTCGCTCTCGATTACTCGGACGCGACGGGACGCTACACCGATTCATCCTTCACGCGCAGTGAAGCCGCGGCCATCAGCGTCCTGACGAACGCAGGCGTGGTGAGCGGCAATGATGACGGCAGCTTCCTCCCCCGCCGCACCCTCAACCGCGCGGAGTTCGCCAAGATCGCCGTGCTCAGCGCCGGCATCGAGGTAAGCGTTGCCGGCAATTGCTTCCCCGATGTCCGTAACGAATGGTTCGCCCGCTACGTGTGCACCGCCAAGGCGCGCGGCATCGTCCAAGGCAATCCGGACGGTCTCTATCACCCCGAACGCAATGTGAACTACGCCGAAGCCGTGAAGATCCTCGCGGGTCTGTACGGATACGACGTGTCCATGCAGCTGGGCGATGCCTGGTACGCGCCTTTCCTCCGCGCCGCCGATGAACGCGGCGTGCTGCTCCCTGTCGCCCTTGATCCCGACGCGCTCCTCACGCGCGGCCAGATGGCCCGCCTGACCGCCGCCGTCATGGCTGAGGCCGCAGGCGAACTGGAGCTCTATCGCTCAGCCGAGAATGGCGAGACGGTGACGTCCTCGTCGTCCAGCAGCTCGAGCGTGTCCTCGTCTTCCTCGTCGTCTTCGTCCTCGTCGACGTCTTCCTCATCCTCGTCCTCGTCGTCTTCCTCGACGACTGTTCTCGATCTGCCGGTGCGCAGCCGCTTCCTCGTCCTCGGCGAGCGGACCAAACCGATCGCGGCCCTGACGTTCTTCGCCGACAAAGAGGCGATCTTCGTCCGCAGCGTGGAGATCCGACTGGAGCGCAAAGTCCTCTCGTTCGAGACCATGTACCTGGTGGATGAGAACGGCGTGCAGGTCGGTCAGGTCTCCATGGACCGTCTCTATGACAACACCGACAAGACCTGGAGGGCCAGCTTCTCGGGCGGTACGTACCGCATCCCGAAGGGCACGGAGCGCCAGCTCGCCATTGAGGTGCTGCTCAAGGAGCGTGACAAGGGCGGAGGGTCCGATGAGCTCGTCAAAGTCGAGGATTTCCGCATGACGGCCCAGGGTGAGGACAGCGGCTACAACTACAACGCCATCAAACCCGACAGTCTTGTCTTTCCGAAGCATCAGACCGCGCAGGGCCGCATCACCTCCGTGGTGAACGCGCTCTCGGCGACGGACTCCCTCCCGCTCGGCACCAATCAGGTCGTCGGTGCCTTCACCTTCCGCGGCACGCATGTGAACGGAGCCGAGCTGCGCGTCGAGAACCTCGAGTTCCAGGTCAGCAAGTCGTCCTCGGTGACAGTGACGAACTGGCAGCTGGGTACGGGCGAATCCTCGTTGCGCACCCCCTGCACGGTGAACGAACTGATCGTCAGCTGCTACGCGCTTCCCGCCGAGATCGGCACGATCCCGAATGAGCCGCGCACGCTGCGCCTCTACGGTGACGTCGCGCTGGAGGCCGGCGCACAGGATTATTTCCTGCAGGTCAGCCTGAATCAGCCCGGCAATCCCGAAACGATCGGCGCCGTGCAGTGGACTGACGGCTCCGGCGACTTCCGCTGGACCGAACTCTCGTCTCCCATCGCGCGGAGCACGCGCTTCAATTAAGCGTCAGCGCTTGAGCGCCGCCTTGATCTCGCCCGCCATTGTTTGCGCGGCCGATCGCGCGGCGCTTGCCCAGTCCTTGCCCTTGCCGGCGTAGATGATGCTGCGCGACGCGTTCACGATCGCTCCGGTCCCGTCCGGGATGAAGCCGTGTTTCACGTCCTCTGCGGTGCCGCCTTGGGCGCCGTAGCCGGGGATCAAAAACGGCACGTGCGGCATGAGTGTGCGGAGATACTTGAGTTCTTCGGGGTACGTCGCGCCGACCACGGCACCAACGCAGGAAAGATTGGTCTGCGGTCCGATGCATGTCGACGCCCAGCTCTCCACGAGCTGTGCCATGTGCTCGTGCACCACTTCGTCGCCGATCGGCAAATCCTGCAATTCGCCCGAGCTGGCGTTGCTCGTCTTCACCAGCACGAAGATGCCCTTGTCGTTCTTCACGGCGCGGTCGATGAACGGCTTGATGCCGTCGCTGCCGAGGTACGGCGAGACGGTGAGGAAATCCACGGGGCTCGACGCATGCAGGTATGCGTCTGCGTAGGCGTCGCAGGTCGAACCGATATCATTGCGCTTGCCGTCGGCGATGACGATGAGGCCCTTGGAATGCGCGTGCGCGCAGACGTCCCAAAAGACCTTCATCCCCTCCCAGCCCAGCAATTCGAAGTACGCAAGCTGCGGCTTCACGCAGGAGGCGACTTCCGCCACCGCATCGACGATGCCGTTGCAGAATGCGGCGATACCCGAGACATCGCGCGTGATGCCCTCCGGGAGTTTCTCCATCTGCGGGTCGAGGCCCACGCACACAGGAGACGTGCGGCTGATGCGGTCGGTCAGGCGGTCGAGAGCGTGCATGGCCCGAGGATAGCGGAGCGCCGGCGCGTCCCACCACCAAAACGGGCGGCCCGGAGGCCGCCCGCTGGTCGCAGATGTACAGAGATCAGAGCTGAGGCTGGAGCGAGCGCCGGGACGGGCGCTGCATGCCGCAGTCACCGCGGCGGGCGGCGGCCAGCTGTTCGGCCTCGGTTTCGCCGGGGCAGCCGGACGTGCCGGGGGCGGTGCCATCGATGTGTTCATCCGGCTCCATGCCCTCGGTGGGCCACTCCTCTTCCATCCACTCCTCCTCGTTCCACTCCGGCTCGGGGACCACTTCCCACTCGGGCGGGGAACCCTGGTACTCGCTGAAGGCGCCGGACGGCCAGGCGTCGAGCTTCTCCAGGGCTTCCTGCAGGTCCTGGGCGCCGCGCGGAACCTCCACAACGAGAGGAGCGCTGCGCACCGTGGCGGTGCCCTGCAGCACGAACTCGACTCCCTCCTGGGCGGTCGAGACGTAGTATTTGACCGATGCCGGGAGATCGGCAGCGTTCGTCTGCACTTTGATATGCAGGTTCGTCTGGGCGAGGAGCGCGCGCAGATCCATGGTGTCGCTCTCGGTCATCTCCGGTATTTCGCCGTTGCTGCGGGCTGCCATGTCATTGAGCGCGGACGCCAGGAACTCAGCGCCGTCGGGACGGAGCTTGAGCGAGTAGGTGTTGCCGGTCTTCTCCATCATCAGGAGGGCATCGATGGCCACGACCGCCATGTCGCGCATCTTGGCTTCGTCACCCATGCCGTGCAGATTCTGGACATCATTCAGCGGGACGGAGAACCAGTTCTTGCCGGCGATCTTGCCCGTCAACGTGGCGAGCTCGTGATCCGTCACGCCGTCCACGCTCTCGAGGTACACGTAGAACATGCCGTCGACGACGCGCATCTGCATCTTGGCGCGGACCGTCGTCTTGGCTTCCGGCATGACGAGATCGAAGGTCAGCTTCATGTCGGCCTTGGCCGTCTCGGGAGTCGTGCTCTGAGCGGATCCCTTCAGCCACACGGACGCGTACATCTCGGGGGCGTGCGTCACATGGGCCTCGTAGGCGATATCCATCGGCTGGTTATGAAATTTCAGCGCGAGCAGCAGGTCGCTCGGAGCGGCGTAGGCCGCGAGCGCGATAGCCGGAACCGCAAGGGTCAGCAGAGCGGAAAGAAGAGAGCGACGACGCATGGGCGTGGGAGGGGAATGTGGCCGGATGGTACGACAGACGCGGGCGCCAAACCAGTCTATCCGCGGATGCTTTGGCGGTATTGGAGGGCTTCCGCCACATGGACTGCCTGAATGGACTCCTCTCCCCCCAGATCCGCGATGGTGCGGGCAACCTTGATCGTGCGGTGGTAGCTGCGAGCCGACAGGCCGAGCCGCTCGACCGCCTGCCTGAGCAATTTCTCCGAATCGGCGTCGAGGGGACAGAGTTCGTCGATCTGCTTTACGCTCATCTCCTTATTGGTGCCGATGCTCATTCCCTTGAAGCGCTTTGCCTGACGCGCCCGTGCGCCCGCGACCCGTTTGGCGATCGTGGCCGAGTTTTCGGCCCGCGCCTCGGCGCGGCGCTGCAGATCCCCGATGGGCACCGGCTGCACGTCGATCGTCAGATCGATGCGGTCGAGCAGCGGCGCAGAGATGCGGCGTCCGATTTTCTGCGCCGTGCCAGCGCTGTACTGTGGGGGGTTCATCGCGGCGACCATGATGAAATCGGCGGGGAACGTGATGCTCCCCTGCGCGCGGGTGATGGTGATCTGTCGGTCCTCCAGCGGTTGACGCAGCACTTCCAGTACCTGCGCGGGGAACTCCGCCAGTTCATCCAGAAAGAGCACGCCGCGATGCGCGAGGCTGATCTCCCCTGGCCCCGGGATCTGTCCGCCGCCCACGATGGAGACGCCGCTGGCGGTGTGGTGCACCAGCCTAAACGGGCGGCTCTTGAGGAGCGGCGAATCTTTGGGGAGCAGGTTGGCGACCGAATAAATCTGTGTCACCTCGATGGATTCTTCGGCTGTGAGTGGCGGTAAAATGCCCCGGAAAGCCCGCGCAAGCAGCGTTTTACCCGAGCCGGGCGCACCCGAGAGCAGCACATTGTGTCCGCCCGCGGCGGCGATCTCCAGCGCGCGCTTGGCCTGCTCCTGTCCGCGGATGTCTTCGAAGTCCGTCAGCTCCATCGCGCCGCGCTCCGGCGCTGTGGCTGCTTCGCGCGCGACGATCGCATCCGGCTGACGTCTGCCCGCGAGAATATCCACCAGTTCCTGCAGGCTCGCCACCGCGATGATGTCGAGGCCCGGGATCAGCGCGGCTTCGGGGCCGTTCACGGCGGGCACGACCAGTGTTTTGATGCCGCACCGCTGGCACGCGACGGCGGCCGGGAGCACGCCCGAGATATGCCGCAGCGATCCGTCCAGCGCGAGCTCGCCGACGAACGCGATGTCCGCGAGGCGCTCCGCCGGGATTTCGATGATGTCATGCGCAAGAAGAATGCCGAGCGCGATCGGCAGGTCGTAGCGCGGGCCGACTTTGCGGACGTCCGCGGGCGCGAGATTCACGGTGATGACGCGGCCCGTCGGGAACTTGAACCCGCTGTGGCGCAGGGCCATCCGCACGCGCTGCTTGCTCTCCTGCACGGCGGCGTCGCCGAGACCGACGATGTGGATCTTCGCTTCACCGGGAATGGAGCCCACCTCGACGGTGATGCGCTCGCTCTTGAGTCCGATGTTCGCAAAGGAGGTCAACTGGGTGAGCATGTGGCTGAGGAAAACAACACCAGTGACTGTACGGACGTACACCGTCTGACCGCAAGCCACAAAGGGTAGACAGTCGTACACCTTGATGGTCTCCGGGACGCACTGCGCGTTGCCCGCGCGGGACGGCGCGTGGGACGATGTGCAAGACATCTGACATCGCGCATGACCCGCTTTCCACTTCCCTCTCCGGCGTCTTCGTCATCCGCCACCGCGCGGACGGGCATGACTGGCGAACGCTCTGCCGAGGCGTATCTGGTGTCGCTCGGGTACGACATCCGCGGACGCAACGTCCGCGTGGGCAAAGGCGAGATCGACCTGCTCGCCTACGATCACAGCGACGGCGTGCTCGTGTTCGCCGAAGTGAAGTCCCGGTCACGTGACGACGATGATTACCGCCCAGACCTCAACCTCACGCCCACCAAGCGGCGCGCGATGGCGTCCGCGGCACGCACATGGATCGCGGAGCACGACTACGAGGGTGGCTACCGGCTCGATCTGCTCTGCGTTGTCGACGGACTCGTGGTGGATCACCTGTGCGAGCTTGCCTGGGGTGACTGATTGCTCAGGGGTGCAGCAACACCGTCAGATTGCCTCCCGGGAAGAGCGTTTTGAGTGGCCAGCGTTTTTCGTCCTCGGTGCTCGCGGTCATGGCATCGAGGGTTTTGCGCTTCTTCTCGCCCTTCAGGAGCAGCAGGCTCTTGGCGGCGTTCTGCAGCACGGGCACGGTGACGGTGATGCGATCGCGCACGGCGAAACGCTCCGTGACGGTGTGTGCGGCGAGTGACGGTCCATACGCGAGATCGCTGAGTGGCGGAAAGAGCGACGCGATATGCCCGTCATCCCCCAGCCCGAGCGTCACGATATCGGCGTGGCCGTGCTCGTCGAACAGGCGCCGGAGATCACGGTCGTAGGTCAGCACGCACTCGTCGATGTCCAGATCCGTCTTGGGCGCGACAACGTGCTCCGCCTCGTAGACGCCCGCGTCGTGCAGGAGTGTCTCGCGGATCATGCAGAGATTGCTCTCGGGGCTCTCGTCCGAGATGTGGCGCTCGTCGACGAGGAACATCCACACGCGGTTCCATTCGATATCCGTTTCCTTCCCCAAAGCCTCGAACACGGGGCGGGGCGTGGAGCCTCCGGACAGGCCGATCACGCATTCGCCGCGTTCGTCGATTGCGGTCTCAATGGCATCGCGCAGAGCGGCGACGGCGGTTCCCACGAAAGCGTCTTCAGAGGGGGACTCGATGAAGGTGTAGGGCAGGGTGCTCATTGCTTCAGCCTACCAGAGCGCTGTGCCTCAAAACCACTTCACGCCGTCGCGGGCGATCCACGCGTCCGCCTCTTCCGGTCCGTTGGAACCGGCGGGATAGGTGTACAGCGGAGTCGTCGCCTTCTCCAAATGGGCCTGAACCGGATCGATCAGCCGCCAGGACGTGCGCACCTCCTCCGGCTGCAGGAACCAGTGGCGCTTGCCGTGGATGGCTTCCAGCAGCAGCACGCCGTGTTCGGGAAGACAGTCGCCCATGCAGACGAGCGGGTCTTCCAGGATGAGCGGGCGGAACGACGGCTCCGTGCCGCCGAGCTTGGTCTGCAAAAAGATGCGCATGCCCGCTTCGCCCTGCAGGATGATATCCACGCGGTTCGGTCCGCTGCCCGGTCCCACCACGCGCGGTTCCTGGAACTGCACAGAGATGCGCGTTTCCTTTTTACCGAGACGCTTGCCCGACCGCAGGTAGAACGGCACGCCCTGCCAGCGGGATTCCTTGTTGAAGAGCCGCAGCGCCGCGAACGTGTTCGTGCGCGAGCCCGGCGCCACTCCTTCTTCATGCAGATAGCCTGTCACCGTCTCGCCGCGCACGTTGCCCTCGGTGTACTGGGCCTGCATGACGATATCGTCGAGGTTGGCGGCCGGCGGCAAGTAGAACTGGTCCAGCGCGTTGAAGCGGCTCTCGCGCAGTCCCTCGTCCGTATCCTTGATGTGCATGGTCAGCAGGGACGCGACCATCAGCAGGTGGCTCTGGAACATGTCCCGGAACGTGCCCGTGGATTCAAAGTATCCCGCGCGTCCTTCCAACCCCATGGACTCCGACGCCGTGACTTCCACATGATGAATGAGCGTGTTCTTGAACAGGCGCTCGAGGATCGGGTTGGCGAAGCGCAGATAGTAGACGTTGCGCACGGCCTCTTTTCCCAGGTAGTGGTCGAGCAGATAGATCTCCTCCTCCGAAAAGCAGCTCATGAGCTCCTTGCGCAGCGATTCGAAGCTGGCGAGGTCATGGCCGACGGGCTTCTCCACAATGCAGCGGAAGCCCTTGCCTTTCATGTGGATGCCGCCGAGGCAGATGTTATTGAGCACGGCGGAGAAGGCGCTCGGCGGGATCGACAGATACGCCAGGCGCACCGGATGCGCCCAGCCTTTCTCGATCTCCTCCAGCGACTTGCCCAGTGCGCGGAAGTCCGCGGTCTTGTCGTACTGGCCTGTGCGATAATGCACGTGCGTCAGGAACTCCTCCAGGGTCTTGCGGTTCACTTCCGGCATCTGCGCACGCACGGACGTCTCCACGAGCTTGCGGAATTCGGCGTCGGTCATCGGCGAACGCGCGTATCCGATGATCGCGTAATCGCGCGGGAAGCGCTTCTTGAGCGCCAGCACGTAGAGCGCGGGATAGATCTTCAGCTTGGCCAGGTTCCCTGAGGCCCCGAAGAGGATGAAGCTGAACGGCGAGGATGTGGAGAGCGCCATGAGAAGCCTTATTGTAGACGAGCGCGTTCCGTCATCAATCGATTCCGGATACGAGCGGATCGAGGACGATTCCGGGTACCGCATCATCGGTGCGGGCGTAGGTGAGCGCGATGCGCTCCAGTTCCTCCGGCGTGAGCGGTGCGGGTGATGCGCAACGGTCGAGCAGCTTCTCCCAGTGATACATCTCGCCCGGCTTGCGGTCGGGATTCGCCAGATGCCGCGTCCAGCCCTGCGTGATCTTCGCCGCGAGCTGCGCAGCGCTCCGCACGGGGAAATGCGCGAGAGCGAGCGTGGATGAGAACACCGACCGGCATGCGGGCCCGTCCGGTCCCTCTTGCAGCAGATGGCTGCCGAGCGAAAGCGACGCATTCGGCATGCGGGCCAGTGCGCCGGGGACGAGTGCCTTGTGGAATTGCGGCGATTCGTCATCGCGGCGATGACGGATGCGGCGCGGCGGCGAGGGTTCGGATGCGTCGTCGCCGGGCCGGGGGACGTAGGTCTTCCACGGCAGGAGCGTCACGGCGTCGCGCGGTGCGGCATCGAGCGCATCATCCAACGTCGTGCTCCCGGGCACTGCCAGGAACTCGTCCGCGTCCAATGGCAAAATCCAGTCGGCATCGAGCGCGGCGGCTTCGCGGAGCAGGGCGGTGAGTGCCTTGGACTGATGATGCACGGGCATCGGATCGCTGCGCAGATCGAGCGGAAGTCCTGTATCCCGAAGCGAGGCAAGGATCGCGGGCGTGTCGTCGGTGCTTCCATTATCGATGATGATCATCCGGTCCGCGAACGGCGCGTG
>CAZFBZ010000034.1:0-15530 GCA_964517345.1 uncultured Candidatus Peribacteria bacterium
GAGAAGGGCCAGTACGGATGCCACGGCGCTTCCGCGCGATCCATCTGGAAGTGCAGGTGCGGGCCGCTGGCGAACCCGGTGACGCCGCTGGCGCCGATCTGCTCGCCCTTGTCCACGACGTCCCCTTCTTTGACGAGCATCACGCTGAGGTGGGCATAAATGGAGTAGAGCGTCGTCAGTTTGGCCGGATTGTCCGGATCAGGAGCGTTCGGGTGCTTGATCATGACGTAGTTGCCGTAGCCGCCCGAATCGACGGTGGCTTTCATCACGATGCCGTTGGCAACGGATTGCACGGGCGTGCCGACGGGAACGACGATATCGATGCCCGGGTGACTCCCCTCCCCTCTGCCGGTCTTATACGTGCCGAGCTGGTCAACGATGTACAGATTCTCCATCTCCGGCGTGTTGAGCGTGCGCGGATCATACGCCGGCAGCGGGATGAGCAGATCCGTCGGCACCTCACGGAACGTGTGGTCCCGGGCGCTGCCGCCGAGCTTGCCCCACCTGGCGTAATCGGGAATGGCTGCCATCGGCGGCACCATGCCCGTGAACTGGATCGTACTGTCGTCATTGTTGCCCAGCACCGACGCCCAGAACACCCTCCAGCCGTGCTGGCCGAGCATGTTCCCCGTCACGAACGCCAGCACCGAAAACACCGCGACCCAGAATGTCGCCCGTTCCGAGAGGTACTGGAACGCGTGCGGCTCCTTCTTCCGATAGACCGGAGAGGACCGAAAACCCGGACGCTTTTTTGATACCATGGTCATAGGTTTGTGTACTTGAATATAATATCATTTTTTGACACATTGGTCAATGTATGATTCAAGCATAGTATTGGCATCGGACAGCGCTTCCACCCGCCTCGCGGGGGCGTCCCTCGCGGCGAGCCTGTACGACCGTACAGCGACCGTTTTACTGCGTGGTGAACTGGGAGCGGGAAAGACGACCTTCCTGCAGGGATTTCTGGCCGCGCTTGGGGTTCCGGGCCACGTCATCAGCCCGACCTACGCCCTGGAGCAGCGCTACGCGACGGCCACGGGACAGGTACTGCATCTGGACCTCTACCGGCTGCTTCCGGAACAGGCCGCCGCGTTGGTCGACACCAGTAACGACGAGCAGATGCTGCGCTGCATCGAGTGGTCCGAACGCCTCGATGGCTCCGGCGTCCTCTCGGGTCTTCCTGTGATCACCGTGTCGCTGTCGGAACGCGACCGGGGGCGTGCGATTGCCTGCGGATTCGACGACGCGCGCCTCCCGACGGACAACGAAATCGCCCAATGGCGCAGCGACGCCCTCCTGCCAGCGCACGTCGTGGATCACTGCGAGGCGGTCGCGGACCTGTGCGGCAGGCTGGCGCATGAACTCCTCGGGCGCGGCATTATCGTGCGTCCCAAGACCATACGCGCAGCCGCGCGACTGCACGATCTGCTGCGCTTCATTGATTTCCGGCCGGGTGCGAGCCCCGAGGGATTCCGCGACAGCCCTGAACAGCTGGTCCGTTGGTCGGAATGGACCGGACGCTTCCCCGGCATGCGTCATGAGGCGGCGTGCGCGGCGTTCCTGCATGAACAGGGATACCCGGCGCTCGGCACAATCGTCGAAACCCACGGCCTGCGTCTCGGGGCAAACGCCCGCACAACCATCGAACAGAAGCTGCTCTACTACGCCGATAAGCGCGTCATGCTCGATCAGATCGTCACGCTTGATGAGCGCTTCGCGGATTTCGCGCAGCGATACGGTGACGGCAGGCAGTCGGATCAGGCGAAACTCTGGCACGACGAAGCGCGCACCATCGAGCGGGAACTCTTTCCGGCGGGCGCGCCGTAAACGGTCAGTGGAACCCCGGCACGAGCAGATCCGCAAGAATACGGGCAAACGTCACAGCATCGAGATGCAGCGCGAACGGCACCAGTGCGGTGAGCGTGAGACTTCCGAGCGCCACACCGATGCAGACGCGCTCGAACGGCGTCCACGGCTTATCGAAGCCTTTGGTGACTTCCAGCATGTAGTCGCGGATGTGGGTGAATACGCCGATCGTGTGCCAGAGAATCTCCAGTCGCGCGAGCAGCAGCGCCAATCCACGCAGAATCGTGGCCTCTGCGCGGAGAATGCCGCCAAGCGCGATGACACCGGTGAGGTGATGCAACGTGACGCCGAAGAAAATAGCGATGGAAAGCAGCATGAGATCCACGAGGCTTTCGCGGATCGTGGCTCGGATCACCTGGCGCCAACGCTTCTTGTGGATCTCGCGGTATTTGATGACATCGAGCACCATGTGGGCTGCGATCAGCAGCACAAAGAAACCGAGATTCAGCATCGCAGCGATGAGCAGGGTCAGCACGAGATACGCCGCGTGGAACGCGGGGAAATCGTCGTGTGTCAGCGCGAAACTGTGGAAGCGGCGGGTGGCTGTGTGCATATTTTTTTCTATTATAACACATTTACTTTAAAAATCCACTACGCGATTTTGCCCTGTCTGACGGTCTGTCTGACCTTTTTCCAGCGTTCGCGGATAGCAGCCTCGGCTCCACGATCGGTAGGGTCATAGAACTCGCCCGGCGGCATCTTCAGCGGGAAGTAATTCGCCTGCACCACGCCTCCCGGATGGTCGTGCGGATACTGGTAGCCCTCGCCGTAGCCGTGCTCTTTCATGCCTTTCACCGGCGCGTTGCGCAGATGATTCGGCACCTCCAGCGACGGCGCGGCGGCAATGGCCCGCTTGGCGGCACCCATCGCGCGCGTCACCGCGTTGCTCTTTGGCGCCTGGCTCAGATACACACACGCGTGCGCCAGGAAGTATTCGCCTTCCGGCAGTCCGACGAGTTCGAACGCCTGCCATGCCGAGACGACAAACTGCAGCGCGGACGGATCGGCATTGCCCACATCCTCGCTGGCGAAGATCGCCATGCGACGGAAGAGGAAGCGCGGATCCTCGCCGCTCTGGATCATCTTGTAGAGCCACACCAGTGCAGCGTCGGCATCGCTCCCCCGCATCGTTTTGATAAACGCCGAAATCGTATCGTAGTGATCCTCGCCCTTTTTGTCGTACCGCATCGACCGCTCTTTAAAGAGCTCCTGCGCCTCTTTGATGCCGATCTTTTTGCCAGCCGTCATGACGGCCAGTTCGAGCGAATTCAGTGCTATCCGCGCGTCGCCGTTGGCGATATGCGCCAAATGGGTGATGGCCTCATCGGACATCGACACTTTGCCGCCGTAGCCGTCTGGGCTCTCCAGCGCACGCCTGAGCACCGTGACGAGATCGTCGACCGAATGGGGCTTGAGCAGATAAACGCTCGAGCGCGAAACGAGCGCCTGATTCACATCGAAATACGGGTTCTGGGTCGTGGCTCCCACGAGGATGACCGCGCCGTTCTCCACGTATGGCAGAAGCACGTCCTGCTGGCTGGTGTTGAACCGGTGGATTTCATCGACGAAAAGCACCGTGCGGTGCGCGAGATTCTGCTGCATCCGTTGCGCCTCCTCGCAGATGGCTTTGAGTTCCTTGGCGCCGCTCGTCACGGCATTCACCTGCACAAAATCGGCACTGGTGATGCGTGCGATGATCCGGGCAAGCGTCGTCTTGCCGGTGCCCGGGGGCCCCGCGAGGATGACGGATTGAAGCTTGTCTTTCTGGATCGCGGCCCGCAGCGGCGTCCCCTCCCCCACGATATCCTGCTGCCCGACGAAATCGTCCAGCTTGGAGGGACGGAGCCGGTGTGCGAGCGGGGCGGTCTGGATCATGAGGGAGGCATCATACCAGCGCGTCCTCAGCGGCGGCCGATATGCCGATCTATTTTTGCCAACACATCCCGCAGGGCCTTTTCCCCACGCCGGGCCTTCTCTAGAAGCGCTTCCCCGCCCTCTTCCTCCAGACTCCGGCGCAAATCCCACAGCTTATCTGCAACCGCCACTGGTTCGATTCTTACGGGCACCCCGGCCGCGATGGCAGCCACGGCCCCATGGTAGCGCTCGGTCAGCACAAAGGACGCCTCGGAAACGGCCACGCCCAGCTGCCCCAGTGTGGCGAGCTTGCGAACGGTCGTACGGTCCGGGGCAATCTCCGCAAGCCTGCGGCAGACCTCATCTTCCAGTTCGGGCTGAAGCGACAAGATGACAATCTGGTCAAATGCTGTTTTTTGCAGACACTCGGTGAATGCAGAGCGGAAGTATTCACCGGTTTTCGCCCGGGGGATAACCATGAATATTTTTTGTGTACTCACTTCCGTGTTTTTATTAAGAGGAAGCAGAAAAACAGGATCAAAAGATCGAATCAATTTCGTGCTCATACCCCATGCCTCAACGCGCTTGGCGCTCTCCTCGTCGCGCACACAGATCCAGGCTGCCCACGAGCACGCCTGGCGGCCCAGACGCTCCCCCAGACGTGTCCGGAACGGGCCGATCCCCTGGAATGCCAGCAGCAGGGGGCGCCGGTACAGGCGGGCCACAGCCGCGTGCAGCCACCACAGGATACAGGCCCGGATGGATTCGATGTCCGTGAATAGCGATCCGCCCCCGAAGACCACGGCATCGCAGGCCCGGAAGGCCGCGAAGCTTCGGAGCCACGAGAATGACAGAAACGACCGTATGCCGGCGGGCAGGCGGGGTGCCTCACCGGATTGGGGCCGCGCAGACACCACGGTCCAGTCGATGTCCGAAAAGCAGGTCAGGAAATACGCCCGGAGGGCTTCATCGCCCACGTTTCCATCACCGTAGTTTCCGACTAAAAGACAGCGCATGAACAAAGTATAGACCGAGTCGGCGCGATAATCCTCTCTTTACGCGGCGGGGGCGTCAGCGGCCGGAGCGCTGGCCTCTGCGGCAGCGGACTCGGCATTCTCGGCGGGAGCCTCAGCGACGGGAGCGGCAACAGCAATTGCAAACTCATCGGCGCCGGTGAAGCGCTCGCTCATGCGGGCAGACTTGCCCTTGCGACCACGGAGGAACGACAGCTTGGCGCGACGGACCTTGGCGATCTTCTTCACCTCGATCTTCTCGATCATCGGGGAATGCAGCGGGAAGACCTTCTCCACGCCGATGCCCGACGCGACGCGACGAACCGTGAAGCTGGCATCGGTGGCGGTGTGACCGTTGTGCAACGCGATGATCAGACCTTCGAAGATCTGAACGCGCTCCTTCTCCCCTTCCTTGATCCGCTCGTGCACGCGCACGGTGTATCCCGGCTTGAGGTCCGGACGCTGCTTAGCGTAGGTGGCTGCCTGGTCGTGGAGGGTGCGGGACGTCACTGGGGATTGCGGGAAAAAGAAAGCCCGGAAAGAGTAGAGAGAAGCGATACCGCTGTAAAGGCCTTTACGGGCCTCTTAGCGGCCCTGCGCCTCATCGATCTGCTTCTGGATCGTATTGAGAACAATCAGGTGGCGGGGATCATTGAGAATCTCCTGGATGAAGCGGTCCTTAAGGCTCAGGCGGTAGAGGAAGTCTGCTTCCGAGAAGATCGAATACTTCACGTTCTTGAGGGACGGATCCTGCAACAGCATGGCTTCCAGGAACTCTTTCTGCACCGGACCGACGACCAGCAGATCGACTTTGCTCTCGGTTCCGGCGAAGGCCCCGGCAAGCAGCACGAGCTGCACGTTCGGGAGCTTCTTCAGGCTGGAGACGATGGGGCTCTCAGACTGGATCTCCTTGGAGAAGATATTGCGGAGATCGGCGTAGAGCGGGAAGTCCGTATCGACGTGGTAGTACTTCTTGCGATTGCGATGACGGGCTTTGACCAGGCCGATGCGGCGCAGGTTCTCCAGCTCGCGGCGGATCGAGTTAATCTGTTCGCCGAGAAGACGGGTCAATTCCCGGATAAAATATTCATTCTCCGGATGGAGCAAAAACGTCGACAAGAGCTTCACTCTCGTCTGCGAACTGAACAGCGCTTTGAGAACAGTCGACGACATGTTCACAAACATTACTCACTATGACCGGGGTAGTGCAAGAAAATTACTCAAGGGCGGAACATCGGGCCAATTGTCTATTTTTTGTTTACTGCAAGCCATTTATTAAAAAACTTATTTCATGCCATGCAACCCTATTGAACACAAAATGTACTCATCAAATAAGCAAAATATGCTCTAATCATAGTCAGACGAATCCGACGCACAAACAGGGCATGCGAAGGCGATTTAGCTAATCGGGGACTTTGTCTCTCCGAACTACGGAAAACTCGCTGCCGGGACATTGAAAAAAACACAAAAAAATGCTATGATTATCGGAATGTCCAAACACAAACAGCTCGTCGGCGTCATCGCCCTGATGATCGTCTCCTGGGGAGTCTTCACTCAGGGTCTCGGCGGGGTGGTCGGCGTGGAACACGCGCACGCGGCGCCGTTCTTCATCAGCGGCTTCCTGATCACATCGATGCAGGTGCTGACGTCACTGATCATCAGCATCGTGAACTTCCTGATGTGGATTCTCTTCATGATCCTGGATCTGGTAATGAATCCTGTCTGGATCTTCGATTTGAGCGCCAACGGCGCCGACGGCAGCCTGGTAAACATGCTGCGCGAGATCTGGCAGCTGTGCCGGGATCTCGTCAACCTGGGCCTCGCGCTTACGCTCATCTTCGGTGCCATCATGATGATCGTCACGACGGACGCTACGAAACTGAAGGCCATGCTGCCCAAAGTCGTCGCGGCACTGGTCCTCGTGAACTTCTCGTGGTTCCTGCCCCGGGCGATCTTCGATCTCTCCCAGATCCTTACGTACACGGTCTACCAGATCCCGTCGCTGCTCAGCGCGGACGGCTGCGTACTGCCCCCGCGCGTCGGCCAGGCCGTCGGGCGCCCGTGCGAAGTGGTCATCAACTACGAATTCTTCAGCCGCACGACACTCGTCGCCGCCAACGGACAGAACAACAATCCGGGACAGAACTTTGGCACCATCGGCTGGAGCTGCCCGCTCCGCCCGCTCGTGTGCATTCAGAGCGTGCCCATCAACTCCCCTGCCGCGGAAGCCAACGCACAGATGCATTCCAAGGTCATCAACGGACTCATTGTGAACCACGCGCGTCTCCGCACGCTCGTGAACATCAGCGATCCCCGCCCGGGCGGCGTGGGTCCTGCCCGTCCCGACGCGGCGCGCGCCACGGTGGAGACGGCGATCTTCCTCGTAAAGATGGTCGTCGTGCTGCTCATGCACTTCGCGCTGTTCTTCCCGATTCTCGCTCTCACGGTCGCGTTCTTCCTGCGTATTCCCGTGCTCTGGGTAACGATGGCATTCATGCCGCTGGCCGCTCTCGGTTTCGTCATCGGCGACAAGCTCGGTGACATGGATCCCAAGAAGCTCTTCATGGATGAATTCCTGAAAGCGGTGTTCCTGCCGGCGCAGGTCGCCATCCCCTTCACGATCGGTTTCATGATGCTCAACGCCGCCGCGGCCGCGGCGCCGCCGGCGCAGTTCAACGTGTTCGGGCCCATCGCGCTCTTCCAGGGCGTCAACAGCCTGTGGCAGATCGTGTGGATGATCGTCGCAGTGTTCATCATCTGGAAGTACTCGTTCCAGACGCTCAAGAAAGGCCCCGAGATGGTCAACATGTTCACGGACACGATCCAGTCCGTCGGCAAGGCGTCGATCGAGTCCACAGTCAAATACCCGCTCAGCATCCCGTTCATCCCGGTTCCGGGCGCCGGCACGTTCTCGCCGCTGCAGCTCGCCCAGGTCACGGACCCGCGCCGCATCGCCTCTCAGATCAACTCCGGTCAGCGCCCGCAGAGCATCCGCAAGCAGCTCCAGGAAATCGAAGCCGCCCGCCGCGCGCGCGAGGGCGGAGGCGATGTGCGCCCCAACGATGTCCGCGTCAACGTGGTCAACAACAACTTCTCGACACTCGCCGGACCCGCTCAGGCCAACGTCCGCGCGGAACTCGTCAACGTCGGCAACGGCGCCACGGACGACGCCCGCAGGAAAGCGCTCGAAGAGGCGCTCAAGCTCTACCGCGCCGCTCCCGGTGCCGCCGCGGGCGAGAACGACACCGATACCGTCGAAGGCCTCATCCGCGCCAACCCGACTCTCACCCCCGACCAGATCCGGAACATCCGCGCCGCGCTCGCCGCACGCAGACGCGAAACGGGTCGCCCGTAATCCCCCAGCTCTTCCGTCATGCCCCCGGACGCTTTCCGACCACCGGATGCCCTCCCCGCCGCAGCCGATACGGAGGAGGCGCGACAGGAGGCGCTGTTGCGCGCGCAGGCCGAACAGGTGCGCCTAGCCGGAGGCATCAACCGTCCCGGCATGTTTCCGTTTCTGCAGAACGGCTTGGGGCAGCTCCACGATATCTGGGGGCGCGACGTGCATCTGCGCATCACGAATATGGGCCTGCTCAAGACAGCCCGGGACACGCAGAGCCGCGTCAGCGGCTCGCGCGCGGATGAGGCGATCAAGCTGGATCTCGGCTCGCGTCTCAACCGGATCATCGGCCAGACCGATCGCACCGCCCAGACGATCAACCCCACACAGCTGCTGATCATGGTGGAAGATACGAACAAGTACATCTTCGAGACGTCGCAGATCGGCATCCGCAATTCCGAATCACGCGCTGCGCTCGCGGACGTGAGCGCGCTGATGAACCAGTACATCGCAGCCATCGGCCGCGCGCCGGGGCACCTGAACCAGCCCCTGGACCTGCGCCCCATAGCCCCGCGCGGCGCGGAGAATCTCCCGCCATGGGTCGGACACATGGGACAATCGCGTGAACTCGCCAACCAGCAGATGGATATTGTGCGTCTGGGAGTGACAGTTGTTGCTCTGCCGATCTTCGCGTTCATCGTGACGACTGCCCTGTTCACCAAAAAAGAGGAGCGGAGCTTCAAGGGCGCGGCCTTCTGGGGCCTCGCGGCGCTGATCGCCATTATGGGACACAAGTTCTTCGAATCCCGCACGGACCGCTGGGTCCAGGAGGTCGGCTTCCTCGGCGAGGAGCGCTACGATTACTTCCGCAGGGAATACGGAATGGACAACGAGACGACTGCGCCGCACTGGGCGACGTTCTACCGCAAGGTCAACGACGGCACCGGCGTCACGTCCGATGCGCTTCGTCTCTCCCGCGAACAGCGCCCGCTCAACGCCCTCGAAAAACTGACCGTTCTGAACTCGTTCACGCCCGAAGGCTCGCCCATCCGGGGAGCAGTCCGACGCATGCTCGAGAGCCGTGCGCCGGGCAAGGAGGAGGGGCATGAATTCCGCGAGCTCGTCGCGATGTTCCGCCAGCCCCGCACGACCGAAGGCCGCCGCTTCGCGGAGAACTTCCTGCGCATCGGCGCCAGCCCCGCGCGCCTCGCCGAACTGCCCGTGGGGCCCCGTCCCGCACCACCGCCTCCGGTCTGATCAGGCAGCGGACTCCTTCTTCTTGAGCTCGCGCACGTAGGCCTCCAGCACATCGCCCTCCTGCACAGGGATCGATGTTTCGACACGCATGCCGCACTCGCTGCCCTCTTTGGCTTCCTTAATGTCCTTGTCCACGTGCTTGAGCGAGAGGATGCGGCCCGTACCGATTTCCGCGCCGTCGCGCATCAGGCGGAACGGCAGGCGCTTGATGGCGCCATCAATGACTTTTCCGCCGATGATCTGTTCGGACTTCTTGGTGAGGAAGACGCCGCGCACTTCCAGGTGGCCGAGGACCGATTCCTGTTCCTCCGGCTCGACAAGCCCCTTGAGCAGGCCGTCGACTTCATCGAGGAGCTCGTAGAGGATCGTATACTGGCGGATTTTGACGCCCTCGCGTTCGGCGCTGCGCAGCACGTCCGGGGAGACGGGCGCGTGGAACGCGAAGATCACGCCGTCGCTGGCCGCAGCCATCATGACGTCGTTCTCGGACACCGCGCCGATGGCGCCGTGGATGACCTTCACGCTGACGGCTCCGTCATCGGCCGTCTGCTTGCGCAAAGCCTCTTCGATCGCCCCGAGCGACCCCTGGGCGTCGGTCTTGAGCACGACCTTGAGCTGCTTGATCTTGCCCTCGCTGAGACGCGAGACGAGATCGGCGAAGTTGCGCTTCTGCACCGCTCCGGCCGCCTCCCGTACTTTGGCCTGCAACAGACGCGCCTGCCGCTCGTCCGGCACGACCTGGAGGATATCGCCCACCTTCGGCACGCCGTCGAGACCCGAGACGCGCGCTGCACCCGAGGGACCCACATCGGTCAGGCGCTCGCCCTTCGCATCAATCATGGCCTTCACCTTGCCGGTCACCTCGCCGCACAGGAAGACATCGCCCACGTGGAGCGTTCCGGCGTTGACGATGACCGTCGCAAGCGAGCCGTGCGAGGTGTCCAGGTGGCTCTCGATGACGGTGGCGACGGCCGAGCGGTCCGGGTTCGCTTTGAGCTCTCGGATGTCGGCCAGGAGGATGATGTGATCCAGAAGGTCGGAGACGCCCATCTTGGTGACGGCGGACGTGGGGACCATCGGCGTCGTGCCGCCCCACTCCTCGGGCTGCAGGCCGTACTGGGCCAGCTCGCCTTTGACGCGATCGGGGTCGGCCCGCTCTTTATCCATCTTGTTGATGGCAACGATCATCGGGACATCGGCTTCTTTGGCGTGGTTGAGCGCCTCGATCGTCGTGGGGCGCACGCCCTCCTCCGCCGAGACGACGAGGATGACGATGTCAGTCACCTGGGCGCCGCGGGCGCGCATGGCGGTGAAGGCCTCGTGACCGGGCGTGTCGAGGAACGTGATCTTGCGCTGCTCGCCGGAGTAGTCGTGCACCACCTGGTACGCGCCGATATGCTGGGTGATGCCGCCGGCCTCCTGCGAGACGACGTCGGTCGAGCGGATGGCGTCGAGCAGGGCGGTCTTGCCGTGGTCGACGTGGCCCATGACCACGACGATGGGCGGGCGGGGCTTGAGTTTCTCGGGCTCGTCTTTGATGAGCTCCGCGAGGTTGCGGCTCATGAGATCCTCGACGCTGGCGCTGCGCTCGTCGCGCTGCACCGTGACGCCGAGCTCCGTGGCGACGATCGCCGCCGTGTCGTAGTCGATGGATTGGGTGATGGTCGCCATCACGCCGTTGCGCATAAGAGTCTGGATGATCATCGGCACCTGGATGCCGGTCTTTTCGGCGAGCTCTTTGACGGAGATGAGCTCCGGGAGAATGACGATGCCGTCTTTCCTCTTGATCTGCTTCTGGTCGATGGTGGCTTCCTGGCGGCGACGCATCAGCTGGGCTTTCTCCTCGCGCTGCTGCTCGAGGAGATCCGCCTTGTTGGCCTTCTGGAGCTGCTCCTGGCGGTGGATAGCCTCACGCGGGACATCATCCAGCGAGAGCTTGCGCAGGACGTTGAATCCGTCTGCGGACTGGGTGGTGCGGCCCGCTCCGGGCTGCTGACGAACAGGAGCGGCTGGCGCCGCGGGCGCGGCCTCGCCCTGTTCGGCGGGCGCGTCTCCGGCGGGCTTCTCCTCGTCGCCCTCCTCCGCGTCATCGCCCATGCCGAGCGTATCGAGGTTCACGGTGATGCCTTTTTTCTGCGCGAAGAAGCGCACGATGCCCTTGGCGAGCGCGTCCGGAACCTCACGATCCGTCGGCTTCACACCAAAATTAACCTGCATGAGCTCCTTGCGGAGCTCTTGTCCTGTCATACCCAATGCTTTCGCGACCTGCACGAGGCGCATGTGATTAGAAGAAAAAGGCCGCTCACAGCCTATCAGAGACGCACCGGATCACAAGCGGGAACCCGGTCAATCAGGCATTCCCTGCTGTCAGGTCGCGGACGATGTCGCGCTGCGTGTCGGCGGAGCCGGCGTCGCCTTCGGTCACGCGGCCGACCACGTCGGTCTGGTGCGCGGGTATCTGCGGAGTTGCGGGCGCGGCAGGAGCGGCGGCCGGAGCGGGCTTGGCGTCGGCGCGCAGGGGCGGCAGAGCCGGAGCCGGGCCGTCGCTGTCCTGGCGCTTCTGGCGCTGGATGCCCTCGGTGAGACGGCGGATGCAGTCGAGTACCTGGAGCTGGAAATTATCGAAGGCGCGCACGCGGAATCCGGCAGCGCGCGGATGGCCGCCGCCGCCGTAGCACTCGCCCGCGAGACGGCTGACATCAATGGCTGCGGACGAGCGCATGCTCGCCTTGAGGCCGCCCTCCTCCACCTCGGTGAAGAGCACGTGGACATCGGCATTGGGAATCGTGGAGATGAGTTCGTCGAGAATGCCGTGTGTCTCGCGGCTGTGCGCTTCCATCTCCTGCAGATCCTCACGGCTGATGGCCGACCAGACGATGCCGGCAGTCGCGTCCATCTGAATCCGGTTGAGCGCGCGGCCCCAGATCTTGAGCGTGGAGAGCGGCTTGGTCTTGTAGATGTGCTGGATGATCTCCTGCTGGCGCGCGCCGCGCTCCAGGAGTTCGGCCGCAATCTCGAGCGATTTCGGCGTGGTGTTGGGATTCTGGAAGCTGCGGGTGTCCGTGATGAGACCCGTGAGCAACAGTGTCGCCATATCCGCCGTGATGCGCGTGGCCCAGTCGGGATTTTGGAGGAACCAGCCGTAGAGCACCTCGGTGGCGCTGGCCGCCGTCGGGTCGATCAGGTGGATCTGGCCGTACTTCGTATTGCTGATGTGATGGTCGATGTTGAGAATCGGGAGCGACGAGAACAGATCCACGTGATCCGTATACATGCGCCCGAGCAGGGCGAGATCGGCGGTGTCGACCATGACGATCAGGTCGTAATGCTTCTCCCCTTCCCCGAAGCTGATGTGGTTGCTGCGGATGCCGCCCTTCTTGGGAACGACGATAATGTTCACCTTGTGGTCCTCGACGGTGTAGCGGAGCTTGTCGACCTCCACGCCCTCGTCGAGATTGATGGTGATGATGAAGTTCTGGCTCTCGGCGATCTCCCCTTCCAGCTTCTCGAAGCCCGGCAGGAACCGCAGGGATTCGGGCGGCGTATCCGGGCAGATCACGGTGACGTCCTTGCCGAGCGCGCGGAACATCTCGTAGCACGCCAGCGCGCTGCTGAGGCCATCCGGGTCCACGTTGGCGTGGGGGATGACGAGGAGGCGCTGATGCTGCATGATCGCCTGGAATGCGGCCGATGCGGAGGATTGGGGGAGGCTCATCTGGTTATCGTGATATCATAACATAATTTGACAAATACAACAATAGTCATTCTAGTAACCTATAGCCATTGGCAGGGACGTTTTGCATAAAAGGGGGACATGGAACCACAGAACCACGTCAAAACCAAGGTCTTCCGGGCTCCGTCGGCGACAGGGCTCAGCGGGTAAAGCCCTGTACCAGCTTCTCGGTGAGGCCCGTGGCCCGGGCGATCTGCTCCGGCGTGACCGTCAGGAGGCGCGGATCGCGCTCCGGAGCGGCGTACAGCACGCTGTAGATCTCCGGGAGCATGGGATTCATCATCTCGCTGAGCGTGACCTGTTCCGAGCGGGCGGCATACTTCTCGAACTGCGTGCTGCCCTCGTGCAGCACCATATCGATGCCCGTGGCCGGGACGAAGTCACCATTGGGCGTGGGATAGTACGGCAGCACCATGCCGTCGCCACCGAGCTCCTTGGTCTGGACCGGATGGACCGCCTCGGCCTCCTTCTCCTCACCGACGCGGCGCATCAGCGTCGCCCACGCCTCTTTGGTGACGGTGAGGTCGTTGACCTGGCAGAAGCCACCCAGGCACTTCATGCCGTAGTAGAGCGAGACCATCAGGTAACACGGCAGCATGCTCGGGAAGATCTTGCGCTCGGCAAGAGCCGCCTTGATGGAGTCGGCGTTCCAATCAAAGGAGTAGACCGCATCCTCGGACTCCAGCTTGCCGTTGCGGAGCATCAGACGGACGCGGTGCTTGCGCTCGTCCATCGCCCAGAAGAAGTACGTGCCCCAGCCTTTCTCCAGCGAGAAAGCGCCGGGCACGCCGTTGAAGAGCTCGGGGATGTGCTTCATGAACTCCGGATCGAAGAGCATGCGGTACATGAGCGAGCTCTTGTCGTTGAGGTGGCGCGACCGGAAGAGATGATCGACAAGCGTCTCGATCTCCAGGTAAAGCAGGTCGGGCACGCGCATGTCCGGGGCCGTGGGCTGGGCGGCCGGCGCATGGAACAGCTTGGGCCACAGGCGGTGGTTGATGATCGTGATCTGCGCGTTGAGGTCCGGCGCGGCGAGCACGTCCTTGTCGCCGAAGTACGTCTCCAGCAGGTCGCGGACCCTGTCACCCCGGCCAGCCGCGATCTCGCCGATTTTCTCTTTCTTCTGCAGCTCGATCTCTGCCTTGGTCAGGTCGTCGCGTGTGAATGCGCGCGTGCCGTAGACGACGCCCATTTTGAGTTTATCGGGGAGGATCGGCAGGCGGATCAGGTTGCCCGAATCCCCCACTCCGCCATGGAACAAAATGCCGCGCGGGTAGGCTGACGCGTTGTTCACCGAGACGCTCGCGAACGAGAAGACGACAAGATACTGCAAGTCAGGGTCGTTGCGCTCGCGGTACGGAATGCCGGAGATGAGGTTGGCGTTGACGAAGAACGGGTGGTCGATAGGTCCGTGATGGTCGGTGGTGGACACGAGCGGGAATTTGGTCAGCTGGCGCGAGACGTCGTCCGCGACCTTTTCGCCCAGGCGCAGGGCGGTGAGGGCGCGCACCATGGCGATGAGCTCGGGTTTGCGCTCGTCCAACCCGGGCGTGGGGTTCACATCCATGAAATCCTTGGCGTAGAGATGCAGGATCTTGTCTCCGTGCTTCCTCATGATCTCACCAAGAATCGGGCGGCGCTTCCAGATGGCCGCGCGAAACTCATCGAGAAGCGCATGAAGGGACTCTCCGGGGGGTTCCGCGACTGCGGCTTTCTGTGCGTTGGAGGACGAATCGTTCTTTGAGGACTGCGTCATAGGTGACTGCGAAGTGTACCATGCCCGGCCAGGGATTTGCAGGGTGAAAAGAGGCACTTTTCTTTGACGCGCTTTTGGCCGGTAAACAGCCTAAAGAGGTCATTTTAGCTCATCGGGGATGCCCGTCAGGAGCCGCTGCCTGAAGGAGCATCGTCCGGGGCCATCACGACACGCTGGATCGCCCAGCTGATGGCCTGGGCGACCTGCTTGCCGATACGCGTAGTGATCTCCTCGCACAGTCCCAGGATACGTGCCTGCACTGCACGTGCCGCCTCGACGTCGCCCTCGTGCTCCGTACTGGTCGCCATGCGGAAATCGAAATCGCCGATCAGCTGCATCACGCGCGCAACGAAGAGCAGCTGCAGCCGGTCAACGTCCTCAGGTGTAAGCGGCAGCTCCGTAGTCACTGTGGTCATTTCCCTTTCTGCCCCTTCGAGCTTCTGCCGGAACTCATCATAGGAAACAACAGCCATAGTCTGGTTATAGGAATTGATAATCGGAACTCCTGAGCCACCGGTAATGCTACCACGAGAGGGGTTGGGAGATTCTTCTCCCAATAAAAAAAATGACCAAGCATCCCGGAAGCACAAAAGACAACACACGCCAAAGCAGGATGTATTGCTTCCACTATTTGCTTGGTCGGGACGACAGGACTCGAACCTGCGACCTCATGCACCCCATGCATGCGCTCTAGCCAACTGAGCTACGTCC
>CAZFBZ010000035.1:0-2813 GCA_964517345.1 uncultured Candidatus Peribacteria bacterium
CCCCTGACCCGTCCGGTCTCTTCATATATCCAAAGGAGAGACCGGACCCAACCATATCGGCCGCAGCTGTCTTCGCACGCTCCCCCGTCATCCCGGGTGGTATCATCGGTGCCATGCTCGAGACGAATACCCGCATCGCGCAGCAACTCCGCCAGATCGCGGCGCTCTTGGGCGAGCAGGGCGTCGCCTTCAAGCCCAACGCCTACCGCCGTGCTGCGCAGGTGATCGAGGACCTGCAGCGCGACGTGAAAGACTTCAAAGACGAGAAAGAGCTGATGGAGCTCCCGGGCATCGGCCAGGCAATCGCGGCCAAGATTCGCGAGTACATCCGCACGGGACAGATCAGTTTCTTAAACCAGCTCCTCGCTGAACAGGGCGGATTGCCTGCGGAACTGATGGATATCGAGGATCTGGGCCCCAAGCGCGTGCGCCAGTTCCAGAAGGAACTCGGCATCACGACCCTCGCCCAGCTGATCCAGGCCGCAGAGGAGGGCAAGCTGCGCGATCTGCCGCGGATGTCCGAATTGATGGAGCGCAAGATCCTGGAGAACGCGCGCAACGTAACGGCCCGCAGCAAGCGCTTCCCGTGGGAGGACGTGAAGGCCGACGCGGAGAAGCTGCTTGCGACCATCAGGGCGGTGAAGGGCGTGGACCGGGCCGAGGTGGCCGGGTCCTTCCGGCGCCACAAGGCGACCATCGGCGACCTCGACGTCATCGTGGTCACGAAATCGCCCAAGAAAGTTTCCGATGCCATTGCCGCACTGCCGATTGTGGAAAAGGTCGTGGCGCACGGCGGCACCAAACTGTCCTTCAATTTGAAATCCAGCCTGCGCGTGGACGTGCGGTTCGTGGAGAGATCGCAGTGGGGGAGCGCGCTGCTCTATTTCACTGGCGACAAAGAACACAACATCATGATGCGCAAGCGCGCGATCGAGAAGGGCTGGAAGCTCAATGAGTACGCGCTCGCCGACGCGAAAGGGAAGATCATCGCGAGCCGCGAGGAGCGCGATATCTACAAGGCACTCGACCTGCCGTATACGGAGCCGGAGAACCGCATCGGTTGAGCACAAAAAAACGCCCGCTTATGGCGGGCGTTTGAATTGCGCAACGACGGTTCAGAGATCGTGGGCGCGGACCGTGACGCGGCCGTTATCCTTGGCGCGCTTGGCGGCCATCTTGAGGGCAGCCTCGAGGTAGGCGCTGGCGGCCTCCGGGAAATCTCCGGCGGTCATCATGCCGTGCTTCTTGAGAAGGTCCTTGATTGCGGACGCAACGACGTAACTCATGGAACAGGGGGTAAAAAGGTAAAGCAGAAGGATTCTAGGGCTCTCCGACCCGTCTGCAAGGCTATTTTGGCTTCTGCAAAAGACAACTTTGGTTTGCCCCCCGCTGCACCGCGTCGCTGGGGCGTTTCGTAGAGCGGGCTGAGCAAAACAGGCTGCCGGGTGTGATCCTTTGAGAGATAACCACGCTGCAATGCATTAAAAGAGTCAATGACGCTTTTTCGCCCGAATGGATGCCGGGTTCGCCCGAAATGTGGGGTGGCACCATCCCCGCGGCTCGGTACAATCACCCGCGGAGAGATGGCCGAGTGGTCGAAGGCGCGCGACTCGAAATCGCGTAACCCCCAAAAGGGGTTCGAGGGTTCGAATCCCTCTCTCTCCGCCATTCGACTCGGCCTGCGGGCCTCGCTCATGGTCCTCGCGCCTCGGCGCTCGGGCCACGGGTTCACCGAGTCGAATGACCCTGAGCGCAGCGCCGCAGCGCGGAGTCGAAGGGCCCCGATCTTTTTCTTTCCGGTTGCGGCCTCCGGCCGCAATCCGGTCTGCCTTGTTGTAAAAAAAAGGAGCCGTGCGGCCCCTCTTTATTTTTTTTCAACTGTGTATCCGTTTCACTTTTTCATCATCTGCGCCGCGCACGCACCGCACATGCCGCACATGGAACAGACCTGGGCCTGAGCCTGGCATCCTGCGCACGTACCGTCCTGCATTGGCATCTTGCAGGCGGCGCACATCGCGTTGTCCATGGAGTGAAGGGGGGAAGAAGCAGGTATAAGAGACAGTCTACCAAAACACGGCGCCACCCGCGATCAGATGCCTTCAAGACTCACACCGCCCATCAGCGGATCTCTTCCGTGGCGGGGAGGAGCAATGCCTGCAGCGACGTCCCGCCGGCAATCACCACGCCGAGCGTGAGCAGCAACACGAGCGCGAAAGACAGACAGATCGACCGGGTGTGTGCACGCATGCCGTCCAGCATACCACTTACTTGGCTTCGCGCGCCTGCCGCTTCAACTCCGCGTCGACGAACATCTGGATGTCGCCATCCAGAACGCCCGTCGTGTCGCTCGTCTCGGCGTCCGTGCGGAGATCTTTGACCATCTGATACGGGTGCAGCACGTAGCTGCGGATCTGCTGCCCGAAGTCTGCACTTTGCGTGGCGCCGCGGTGCTCTTTGTTCTTCTCTTCATCCTCGGCGCGCTTCTTCTCCAGCAGCCTGGCCCGAAGCAGGTTCATCGCGCGCTCGCGGTTTTGCAGCTGGCTTCGCTCCGTCTGGCACGCGACGACGATGCCGCTCGGCATGTGCGTCAGGCGGATCGCGCTCTCCACCTTGTTCACGTTCTGTCCGCCCGCGCCGCCGCTGCGGAACGTGTCCACGCGGACGTCGTTCATGTTGATCTCAATCTCGTTCGTCTCCTCGATTTCCGGCACTACTTCCACCAGCGCGAAGCTCGTCTGACGCAGGCCTTTGGCGCCGAAAGGGGAGATGCGCACCAGACGGTGCGTGCCCTTCTCGCATTTGAGATTGCCGTA
>CAZFBZ010000035.1:2913-15496 GCA_964517345.1 uncultured Candidatus Peribacteria bacterium
AAGGGGAGATGCGCACCAGACGGTGCGTGCCCTTCTCGCATTTGAGATTGCCGTATGCCATGTCGCCGCTGACGAGGAACGTCGCGGTCTTGATGCCCGCTTCCTGACCGTCGGTCTTGTCGATGAGCGTTGTCTTCCAGCCTTGCCGCTCGCAGTAGCGCAGGTACATGCGCGCCAGCATCGCCGCCCAGTCTTGTGCCTCGGTGCCGCCAGCCCCCCCGGAGACCGTCAGGTAGCAATTGAGCCCGTCAAACTCGCCGCCCAGGTAGAGCTGCACTTCCAGTTTTTTCCACAGCTCCTCCGCGGCCGCCGCCTGCTTTTCCAGTACTGGCAGATCCGCGGGCTCGGACATCTGCGTGAGCTCCGTCAGTACATTCACTTCGTCCGCCAGCGCGGCGATGGGTTCCCACTGCTTGCGCAGTCCTTTGAGCTTGGTGAAGAGCGCCTGGGCGCGTTTCTGGTCACCCCACACATTGGGATCCTGCGTCTCCTTCTCTACTTCTGCGAGCTGTTTGGGGATGCCTCTTCCCTCAAAGAGAGTCCTTGCCCGTGTTCACGGCCGATTGCAGTTCTTGGAGCTTTTGGAGGAGCTCTTCCACGGGAAAGGGGGTAGATCACGGGGAGTGTAGGGAAGACCGCTCCCGGATGCACGGGAATCGCTTTCCGGCTTCGCGATGCGGGCCCGTCCGGGGGTGGTCAAAAGGCCAGAAATCAGCTATACTATCAGGAAAACACATGAACACCCTTCCGTCCTCGCTCGTCGTGCTGCCGCACACCTCTCCCGCGGAGATTCTCCGCCGGATCGCGATGCCGTTTTTGCTCTTCGCGGCTGTCCTCGCCGTGCTGCTGATGCTTTCGTGGTCGATGCTCGTTCCGCGCCTCGCGCGCGTGGATGTCGGGGGACGCACGCTCACCGCCGAGGAGATCCGTGCCTACCGCGTCGACCTCGCCGCCCAGATCGTCGCCGGAGAGGGGCAGCGCCGCGATCTCGTGCTCTCGGTGCAGGATCCCGCGTACATCGCCCTCAAGCAGTCACGCCGCAGCGCTCTCCCGGTCACGCAGCTGCTCGCCGAACTGGAAACACAGGCGGCCGCCGGCGCCGATCAGCCCGATGCCGTGCATCTCTCGTTTCTTCGCTACGACATTCTCTCCGGGTCCGGTTCGCTGCGCGGGGACGTGCGTTTCGTCGGATCGCGCAGCATGACCGTGCTCGCGTCCTTCGTGGACGTGCTCGGCCGCCTGCCCGTACTCGCGTCCGTCACGCCGCCGCCGTTCATCCGTGAGGATGATCCCGTCACCGGCGCGCACTCGCCGTTCGCCCTCTCCTTCACCGTCAAATGAAGAAGCGAATTCTGCCTTCCCTGCTGGCCGTCACCTTCGCGATCAAGTTGCTGGTCTTCTCGGCGATTCTCATGATGCAACATGTGCACACGCTGCAGGAGGCGCGTGCCGAGACACTGCCGCTTGCGGCGTCGCTTCCGCCGCTGGAGCGCCGTTTGCAGTTGCTCAAAGATCAGGTCGAGCTGACCCAACTCCATGCCGCGCTGCGCACCGGTTCGCCGGAAGAGAAGCTCCACGCCTATGTTCTCCCGGAAACCGACGACATCACGCGTCTGCTCGCATTCGTCGATGTTGCGCGCGGCCTGCTCGAAAAGAAGGAGCTGCTCCGCTCCATGTCCGCCGTCGACGTCGGCGTGCGCGAACCGGTCTCCGCTGACCGCCTCGCCGTGCCCGAGACCGTCGGCCCGTCGCGTCCGCTGATGACACAGCGCCTGGCGTTCGACGCTGTTGTGAAACCCGAAGGCATGCGGATCCTCCTGAACCTCGTCGACCTCTCCGGTCTGCTCACCGTGGGCGATGCGCTCGGCGACGACCAGGTGCAGATGCTCTTCAACCTCACCGAGGCGCAGAATCCCGCCGGAATCGTTGCCGTCGAAAAATTCCTCTCGGCCGATCTCTTCTCCTACGTCCGCGACCCGCGTCTTGCAGATGAACAGCTCACGCAGTCGTTCCCGTCCGAGCAGTTTCTTCGCCAGTTCCATGCGCTGCTCGCCGAGTCCCAGTTGAAAGATGCGAAAGATCTGCTGGGAGGGGAGTGGGGGCGCGCGCTGGAAGCCCAGAAGCTCTGGCCGTCACAGTTCCTTACAACTGAAGCCGTCACTGTGGAGAAACTTCCGGACGGCTGGGTCCGCGTCTCGCTCGTGCTGAGTGCCTGGTCCCGCCCCCGCTGACGGAGTTTTGCGCGGATGGGCTATCGGCTGGCCTTTTCTTGACCGCAATGCCGTCTTTTCGTATAGTTTCGGCGTCTTTTCCCTCCTTTTCTTCTGCGACAACGCCAGCGATTCGATACATCCAAGCAGGAACGGCGTCCGCGCATCAACGAACAAATCCGCGTCCCCGAGGTGATGCTCGTTTCCGATGAGGGCGAAGCGCGCGTGCTACCGACCGCGCAGGCGCTCGAGGAGGCGAAAGCGCAGGGCTACGATCTGATCGAAGTGTCGCCCAAGGCGGTGCCGCCGGTCGTGAAGATCGGCGAGTTCGGTCACTACCTCTATCAGCTCCAGAAGAAAGAGAAGAAACAGAAGGCCCACAGCAAGCAGGTCGAAGTGAAGATGCTGCGGTTCGGCTTCCGCACGGACAAGCACGACCTCGACCGCCTGGCCACCCGCGCCCGCGAGTTCCTCGCCGAGCGCCACCTGGTCAAATTCTCTGTCCGCCTGCGCGGCCGTGAGCTGGGCAACAAGGAATACGCGATCGAGAAGATGAAAGGCATTCTCGCGGGGCTCGCCGACGCGTCCGAGATCGAGCAGGAGATCAAGCGCCAGGGAGACCAGTTCATCGCCATCCTGCGCCCCAAACGCTAAGCCGGAATGGCCCGAAAAGGCCCTCCGGAACCGCCAATTTCCCTTTGCATCCCGAACTTCTCCCGTTATACTCCGCTCCCGTGTTTTCCCCTTTCCGGGTTTCTTATGCCTAAAATGAAGTCACACAGCGGCGCGAAGAAGCGGTTTTGGAAAACCGGCAGCGGAAAGATCGCGTTCAAGCGTCGCGGCCGCAGTCACCTCCTCATGCAGAAGAACAAGCGTCAGAAGCGTCTGAACCGCACCGTCGTCGCCAATAAGCGCGACCTCCGCCGTCTCCAGGGCGTCCTCCCCACTCTGTAATCCCCCCGTCTCATGCGCGTCAAACGTGGCATCGTCCGGCACCGCAGGCACAAGAAGATTCGCGACCTCGCGAAGGGATACCGCGGCATGCGCAGTGCGACCTTCGTGAAGGCCAACGAGGCCGTCATCCGCGCGGGCGTCAACTCGTATCGTGACCGCCGCCTCAAGAAGCGCACGTTCCGCGCCCTCTGGATCATCCGCCTCAACGCCGCCCTTCGCAGCCGCGGGATCCGCTACGGCGTCTTCACCAACGCGCTCACCAAGAAGAAGATCCTCCTGAACAGGAAGACCTTGTCCGAGCTCGCCATCCACGAGCCCGCCGTGTTCGACAAGATCGTCAGCACGGTCGGCGTGAAGGCGTAATTCGTCAGGATATTTTCAGCAGTTTCCGAATGGCCGGCAGCGCTTTTTCTGTGGCGCTGTCACCCGCAGCGCGGAATTTCGGCGCGAGCCCGAAGTGGAAGGAATTGCCACTGAGCTTCGGCGTGATGAGCAGATCGCAGGCTTCGCGGCTGCGATGGAGCGCATTGTAGCCATCCGTCAGCATTTCGCGCCACCCCGGCGGGAGGAATTTGAGGATCGCTTCGCGCGGCGGGTTCGTGTCCGTGCCGATGACGATATCCGGATGCATGGCGGCGCGCAGTTCCCGGGCGGGGATGGTGGTGAAGTTGAGGAGATCGATGAAGGTGTCCTTGCCGATGCGGGGTGGCTGGAACAGCAGCGGCATGGCCGTACTCGCGAGCAGCGCGTCTATCAGGCGCGTGTCCGGCGGAAAGACATACGGTTCCACGCAGGACTGATAATGCGCCGAAAACCCCCGGCGCAGGATGCCTCCCCAGCGGATGCGTCCGCGCACCCGGCCCGCGATGCAGAGGAACGGAATGGCACAGTCGCCGATGCGCTTTTCTCCCAGAAGCGGTGCCAGGAGAGGTTCAAGCCGTTGCCGCAGCACCCCGCCGCGCCACCAGTGCCTGCTGAGACGGGCGACATCCGTGATGCGCAATGTATTGCAGAGACGGTCGATCTCCGCGGCCGGGCAGTCTGCAGCGTAGAGCGCCCCCACAATGGCGCCCATGCTGCTGCCTGCGATGCAGTCCGGGCGCAGACCTTCACGGCGAAGCACGTCCACGACGCCCACGTTCGCGATGCCGTAGGCGATGCCGCCCGAGAGCACCAGACCCCACCGCGGCGATTTTCCCGGTTCAGTCATCCGCGTCCTGCGGAACGATGCGCTCGGGACGGTCGGCGCGCAGCGAGCCGTACAGCGCGACCAGCGAGAGCAGGACCAGCAGGCCCGCCGAAGAGGATATGGCGGACTCCAGCACGATCGCCGCGCCCGTCGCGCGCGGTCCCAGCAGGGCCGCGACCTCGTCGATGAGCCACGTGAGGATGGCGGGAGGCAGAAGCACGATCACGCAGAGGCCGGCGAGGCGCAGGATCACTCCCCAGAAACGTCCGCGCATCACTTCGATGCTCCGGCGCAGTCCGGAGCGGTACATCCGGCCTTCGGCCACGAGTGCGATCCCGAAGAATGTCGTGCGGATCTGATAGACGATCGCCGGGATCAGCAACACAAGGAGCAGCGGGAGCCAGGGGCACTGCATCAGGACTGCCAACGCCATGGCGGCAGGGTCATGCACGGCGCCATCCGTGAGCATCCCGGGAAGCGTGTCTCCGCACAAACCCGGCAGCAGCAGAACGACTGCCAGGGGAAGCACGAAGAGCAGCATGCGCTGCACGGTGAAGCAGAAGCGCAGGATAGACGTGAGCAGCAGCGGGAAGACCAGTGGCGCCGACTGCTGCGCGACGACAGCGAACGACGTGCGGGCGCGTCCGGCCTTGTTCTGGATCATGCGGCGCGCGACGAGCAGCGCGGCTGCGGCACCCCAGGTCAGCGCGACTGCAAGCAACAGGGAAAGGACGCTGTCCAGCGCGATCTGCGAGGCCATGTCCGGCACCGGAATCGCGGCGGAGACGAGGTTGGCGATGGCGACCGGGACGATCCACAGCCAGAGCAGTACGGCATGCAGAACGGGCTGCTTGCGGTAGAAGCGCCAGGCGTCACGGATGAAGAGGAAGGTGGAAGTGCGGGAGGCGCGCATGAGGGACGGGACGTTTGAGGAGGCTTACTTGCGTTTCACCCGGACGAATCCGGAGGCGTCGATGGTCTTGAGGCGTTTTTCCTCCTTGGCGATCTGATCCAGCAGGAGGTTCACGCCGATCGCATCCGAGGCCATGTGGCTGCACTGGATCATGTTCACGTGGTGCTTGCGGGCCTCCTCCAGCGTCTTCTCCGTGACGTGCATGGAGAGGATCGTGCCCACTCCCGCGCGCGCCTGCGACTCCAAAAATTCCTCCGGGCCGTTGGTGCCGCCGGTGAATTCCGTCGCCACGAGCTTGCCCGGACGGGCATTGCCGTTGCCGTGGACGATGATGGGCGGGTTGCCCATCTTGGCGTAGTGCAGGTACTCGGGGATATCCATCAGGGCGTTGATGATCGAATTCAGATCATCAAACTCGTGCTTGCAGATTTCGTCTTCCACAAGCCGCCAAACGAGGTTGTCGGTGATGGTGTGGCAGCAGACGGCTGGGAAGCCGAGGAGCTCGGCGGCGCGCTGCGTGCGGAACAGGTTGTCCGGGTGGATGGCGCGCCAGATGCGGCTCATGCGCGGGTGGAGCTGTGCCTCCGAGATATTGATGGGCACGCCCACGCTTTCCAGAATGTCGGCCTGCATCGGCATCACCTTGTCCAAGTCGGCGAGGGCGCGGCCCTCCGGGTGGTGGATCAGAATGGCGTCGATCTTCTCGCCTTTTTCGCGCAGGCGGTCGGCCAGCAGCATCTCCTGCGTCTCCATGTCGATGCCCACGAAGAGCGTCGTCACCTCCTCTTCTCCGGTGCCCGCGATGATGCGCGAGTCGCTGTACGGGTTCCACGTGCGTTCCATGTCGAAGAGCTCCTTCTCGCGGCCCACCAGCTTTTTGCTGCGGTCGAGCTGCTTTTTGAGGAGCTTCTGGATCTGCTTTTTGCTGCGGGGGTCGGCATCGATGCCGATCTCCACGGCGCGCTTGAAGAAGGTCTTGAGCTTCATAAAAGTGAATGGAACGTGTTCATGGCCCAGCCTAGACGTTTTGAGGCCGCAGGAAAAGCGCAGTTTCGGCTTTCTTCCGCGGTCCGCGCCTCAGGTCTTCGCCCGTCCCAGAGCCCAGTCGAGCGTCCCGAGCAGAACCAGAACCGGGTGACGCAGCACCACTGACACGAGCGATCCGGCGCCTCCACCGCCCACTTTTCCGCCCGAGCGGACGCGTCCGAAGAATTTTCCCGCCATCAGCGCAAACTGCCGGCGCAATGATTTTGCCGTGAGTGTGCGGACGGGGCCCGGAGGGAGCTCGCGGAGCAGCACGTCGAAGAAGCTCAGGCGGTCGAAGAGGCCGTGGCCGAGTTCGTCATTGATGGCGCTCGCGGCCGCGCCGTGAACGCGGAATTGCCCCAAGTCATCGGGAATGTAGTGCCAGTCAGCCTGCAGCAAAGCGCGCAGCCAGTATTCGACATCGAGCCCCTGCGGCATGTCCTCGCGGAACGGCCCGGCCGCCTGGATCACGCTTCTGCGCAGCAGCACGTAGCTCGGTTCGCCGATGACATTCGGACGCAGCCCGCGCTCGATCCACCACTGCAGGAATTCCATGCGGTCATTGTGTCCGGGCTTGAGTACGGCTTTCTTTTCATCGCGCAGTTTCTGGTACGCCTCTGCGCGCGTCGGGTGCGTGCCTTCTTCGATCAGGTATTCATGCTCGGCGGCCGTGAAGCCGGTCCGGGGATTCGCGCGGAGGATCTCCACGCTGCGCTTCAGGTAGTCCGGATGCCACAGGTCATCCTGGAACAGATATGCAACGAACTCGCCTGAACCGAAGTCCAGGCACGCATTCCAGTTGCCGCCGATGCCCCGGCGCTGTGCACCCCGGTGATACGTGATGCGCGGGTCCTTCAGGTACTCCCGGACCATCGGCTCCACATCCACGCCCGGCGACGCGTCGTCGTGCACCACCAGCTGCCAATCCGTGAACGTCTGCGCCAGCGCACACTCAATCGCCGCCCGCAAATGGTCGGGCTTGGGCTTATACGTCGGGATGTAGATCGAAACGGCGGGCACGGGCGGACAGTACCGTCAGCCCGGGTCGGTCACAAGCTTGGCATCGGCGATCACGACCTTATCGTGCCAGACAAGCACCGGGTTCAGATCGAGTTCGCTGATGGACGGGCAGTCCGTGACGAGATGCGACACGCCCGCGATCACCCGTGCCAGCGACGCGATGTCCGACTGCGCCTTGCCGCGCAGGCCGAGCAAGAGTTTCCACGAACGCAGCTGGGTGAGCATGTCGAAGGCCTCTTTCTCGTCGATCGGGGCGATGCGGAAGGCGGTGTCGCGGAAGAGCTCGGTGTAAATGCCGCCCATGCCGGTCATCACCAGGTGACCGAAGGACGCGTCGCGGATCGCGCCGACGATGAACTCGCTGCCGGCGGGAAGGAACTGCTGGACGAGCACGCCGCGGATCGTCGCGTCGGGCATGTGCGCGCGGGAGTTCTTGACGATCTCGGCATAGGCGACGCGCAGCTCGTCGGGCGTGCGGATGTTGGTGCGCACGGCGCCGATGTCGGTCTTGTGGAGGATTTCCGGCGAGCTGATCTTGGCGACGACGGGGTACCCGATGCTTTCGGCCATCGTCACGGCCTCGTCGGCGGAGGTGGCGACATCGGAGGAGGGGAGCGGCAGGTCATACAGCGCGAAGAGTTCAGCCAGCTTGTCTTCGGGCAGCAGCCCCTTGTGGTCGGCCAGCAGGGACCGCGCGAGCTCGGACACCTGGCACGAGGGGAAGCTCGGCGGCTTGCGGCCGGTGGCGGCGGGCGGGCGCAGGGATGCCAATGCAGCGACTGCCCGTTCGGGCGTCGGGTAGTTGGGGATGCTGTGCTGGTGCAGGAATGCCGTTGCATCGCCGATGCTCTTCTCGCCCATGAAACTCGTGACGACGGGCATCATGCGGCGCGACTGCATCGTCTTCACGATGGCCTGCGCGATCTCCAGCTCGGGCGTCATCACCTGCGGTGTGAGTACGACCGCGATACCGTCGATGTTCGGGTCATTGGCGCATGCGGCGAGTGCGGTTTCGTAGCGTTCGGCGAGCGCGTCGCCCAAGACATCGATGGGATTGGCGACGCTCGCGGCGGCGGGCAGCGCGGCCTTGAGCGCGTCGCGGTTGGCGGGTTCGAGGGATGCGAGCGTCAGCTTGCTGCGTTCGGCGCCGTCGGTGGCGAGGATGCCCGGGCCGCCGGCGTTGGTGATGACGGCGATGCGCTGCGAGAGGAGCGGCGGCTGCGACGATACGGCGCGCAGCACATCCATGAATTCCTCAGTGGTGCGCGCGCGGCGGACGCCTGTCTGGATGCAGGCGGCATCAACCGACGCGTCCGAGCCCGCAAGAGCGCCGGTGTGCGAGGACACCGCCTTGCTCCCGCGCTCGGAGACTCCGGACTTGATGAGCACCACGGGTTTCGTGCGGCAGACCTCGGCGGCGAGCTGGAGGAAACGGCGTCCGTCGTGCACGCTCTCCAGATACATGCCGATGGCGGTTGTGTTGGGGTCGTCGCGGCAAATCTCCAGGAAGTCGCACTCGTCCATCGTCGCCTTGTTGCCCATGCTGACGACGAGCGAGAAGCCGAGGCCGAGGCCGGAGGCCGCATCGAGCAGCGCCACGGCCATCGCGCCCGACTGGCTCAGGAGCGCGACACCGCCCTCGCCTTCCAGATTTTCCGCGAACGACGCGTTCATGCCGATACTCGGACGGATCACGCCGAGGCAGTTCGGTCCGATCAGCTGAATGCCGTGCTTCTTTACGGTCGCGGCCAATTCATCCTCCATCGCGTGTCCTTCCTTTGTGCCCAGTTCGCCGAAGCCGGCGCTGATGACAACGAGCGTCTTCACGCCCTTGGCGCCGCACTCCTCCGCGATGGCGTTCACGGTTTTTGCAGGCGTGACGACCACGGCCAGATCCACCGGACCCGGAATCGCGCTGATCGACGCGAAGGCCGGCTTCCCCAAAATCTCCCCGCCCTTCGGGTTCACGGGGTACACGATGCCTTTGTATCCCTGCGTGATGATATTTTTGAGCACGTAGTGCCCGACTTTCTTCTCCTCGGCGCTGGCGCCGACAACGGCAATGGAGGCGGGGTTCAGCAGGGACATTCACACCATTATACCCTGTTTTTGCCGCACATTCATGCCGTTTTTTTTGCTTTTTCAGTCGGTCTCTCCCGACATCAGCGTGCCGTAGGCCGCGAGCTCGAGGCTTTTCAGCTCTTTCTGCCAGTTGGAGCCGTCATTGCGTATCTGCGTGAACGCGTGACTCATGCGGGTTCGCATCCAGCCCACGACCTCGTCCCGTTCGGCGGCTTCCGTATAGTGCCGTGTCATGCGGTCCAGCTCGCGATCGGCTTCGTGTAAATTCTCAAGGGCCTGATCGGGATCGTTCGACAGGCGCACGACACGTGCCATCTCGCTCCACAGTTCCCATCGCAGCGATCCGCAGCGGGGGAGTTCATCCTGTGGTCCGGCGTAGAGCGAGAGTTGCGGTTCGGTATCAGGCGTGCAGTCTTCGGAGAGGGCGTTACTCATGGACCGCACACGCTACCAACACGAAAAAGATGCGCAACAAAAATACGGCAGGCGGTCCGGATAGGGCTTCTCAATCCTCTTTTTCATCTGGCGTCACGCCTTCATCCTCGGCGGGGGGCGGGATGGCGTTCTCCAGAGGATCGAGGACGTCTGCGAAGTAGCGCTCCATGTCGGCGCGGCTGACCGGAGGGACTGGCGTGACGGAATCAGGATCCGCCTCAATCTCAAAAGCGGGATCGCGGGGCGCATCGGGAAGCGGCGGTTCAGTCGGGAGAGTCGGTCCGGGAGCCATGTGTATCGGGTGAAGAATGTAATTGCTATTATAGCACAATATAGCATTTCAGTAAAAAACAACTGGCCGGGAAGCGGGCGGAGCATGTGCATGCGGCAAAGAAGACAGGGTATACTCACCCCCGTGCCTTCCCTTCACATCGTTTACGCGTCGACGAGCGGACACACGGAGTACGTGATGGATACGCTGATCGCCGAACTCCAGGCGCTCGCGCCCTCGGTGGAGATCGAAAAACAGCGCGCTGAGCTCGCCTCAGCCGATGACCTGAAGCGCGGTGATGTACTGCTGCTTGCGTCTTCCACGTGGAACACGGGCAATGTCGAAGGCCAACTGAATCCGCACATGTACGCGCTCCTGCTCGACCGCGCAAAGGACGTCTCGCTTTCAAGCAAGGGCGTCGCGCTCGTGGCGCTCGGAGACGAGCGCTACTTTTACAGGGCGAACGCTGCGGTGCACTTCGAGAAATTCGCGGCGACGCATCAGGGCCGGACGATTCTCCCGACGCTCAAGATCATCAACGAACCCTACGGACAGGAAGAGGCTATCCGGGCCTGGGCCAAAGAACTCGTTCCCCATCTGCTGAATCCGCTATGACGCGCGTCTCCCTCAAAATCGTCGGCGCGTCCGGACAGGGCATCAACTCGATCGGCGAGATTGTGGCGAAGGGCCTCAAGCGCAGCGGTTACTGCGTGTTTGGCTACCGCGAATATCCATCGCTCATTAAAGGAGGGCATGCGAGCTACCAGCTGGATGCCAGCGCCGAGCGCATCGAGAGCACCGAACTGAAAGTCGACGTGCTCATTACCCTCAACCACCACGGTCTCGAGCTGAATCTCGGTGAGATTAAGCCGGGCGGCCTGCTTATCCACGCGGTGTCCAATTGGAAATTCACGTCCGCGGACGAGGCGCTTCTCAAGAAGAATGCCGTCAGAGTGATTTACCTGCCCGTCGACGAGATCCTCCGGAAGATGAGCGCCAAGCCGATCCTCGGCAACGTGCTAATTGCGGCGTTCGTGTGGGCGGCCTGCGGACAGGACAAAGATCTGCTGAAAACGCTCGTCGGCGAGAAATTCGCCAAGAAGAAAAACCTGCTCGATGCCAACATGCGCTGCATCGACGAAGGCTACGGCTATACCGATCCGGGTCTGGGCAAAGTGACGGTCGCGTTTCCCAAGCCCGATTCCGCCTGGAAGAATGATCTGCTCGTCACCGGCAGCCAGGCGATGGGACTCGGTGCCGTGCATGCGGGCGTGCGCTTCTACGCCGGCTATCCGATGACGCCCTCCAGCCCGTTGCTCAGTTACATCGCTGATCTCCAGAACAAGACCGGGATGGTCATCAAGCAGGCCGAAGACGAAATCACGGCCGCGCAGATGGCGAGCGGCGCGATGTTCATGGGGACGCGCGCGCTCACCGGCACGTCCGGCGGCGGCTTTGACCTGATGAGTGAGACGGTGTCGCTCAACGGCATCATCGAGAACCCGTCCGTGTTCATCCTCGCGCAGCGCCCCGGCCCCGCCACGGGCCTCCCGACGTGGACCGCGCAGGGGGATCTGCTGCTGGCGCTCCATTGTGCGCACGGCGAATTCCCGCGCTGCGTGATCTCGGTCAGTGACAGCCAGGACGCGTTCGATCTCATGCCCGTTGCGTTCAACATCGCCGAGGAACATCAGATCTCCGTCATTGTTCTGACGGACAAGCAGATCGCGGAGGCGCTCTACACGCAGGCGCCGTATGACCAGACGCGCGCCGCCGTGTACCGCGGCATCGTCACCGATCCCGCGGAGCTGAAGAAATTGAAGAGCATGGATCGTTTTGATCCGCATGCCAAAAACGGCATTTCGCCGCGCTGGCTCCCTGGCACTGAGGCCGCGACGTATAACGCGCAGGGCGACGAACACAACGGCGAGGGCACGGTGGATGAATCGGCGGAGAACGGTCGTCTCCAGATGGAGAAGCGCCTGAAGAAAGGCGAGTTCCTGAAGAAAGCCCTGCCCGAGCCGGAACTCTTCGTCGCCGGGAGTCGCGGCGCCACCAGCGAAGTGGAACTGGATCTGCTGCTGGTGGGATGGGGGAGTACGAAAAGTGTGATGCTCGACGTGCTGATGAGCGATGAGCTCAAGGGCAAGAAAGTCGGCTATCTGCACTATACGTATCTCTGGCCGATGAAGACGGAGCGTTTTGAGGCGTTGCTGAAAAAAGTCCCCCAGACCGTTCTTGTGGAGACCAACGCGCTCGGGCAGCTTGGCATGGTGCTGCAGCTTGCGTGCGGCAAGGGGATTTCCGACCGCATCCTCAAGTACGACGGCCGTCCGTTCTATTACGATGAGCTTCTCCCGTTGGTCACGCAGCGCCTCGGCGCGACCAAGAAAGTTTCTTCCAGGCGTTCCTGACCATGGCGATTCCTCTCGACAGCACCGGCCCCGCGATGCAGGACTTCAATTGCGGCACCAAGTGCACGT
>CAZFBZ010000036.1:0-3760 GCA_964517345.1 uncultured Candidatus Peribacteria bacterium
TTGCATGTGTTAGGCGCACCGCCAGCGTTCACTCTGAGCTAGGATCAAACTCTTCTAAATGAAGAATCAGCCTAGTGATCAAAGATCACTGGTGATTAGTGATTGCATTCGCGACCGTAAACGGTCGCATATTTTTCATCGCGCAATCAAACGATGGTAATTCCGAGGAATTATTGGGTTCCATGCTAACCATCCAATAAAGGATGGAAGATGGATTCACACTTCTCTACTGCACGATGCTGTGAAGGAGCGCCGTCGCCCGCAGCGGTGGTAACACCAACCGCGGGACGACCCGGCTCGTAAGCCGAATCGAAAGCCTGCAATCCGCTCGGTAGAACGGACGCAAAGCCGATCTATCTTACTAAGGAAAACTCTGGGGTCAAGAACTTCTGTCTACTTTCTTTACTCGCTCTGTGGCTTCCCAAAGAGCAGGGTTTGTCCCCGGGGCGGGTGCGGATTATGCTCGGCGTCCTATGCATCCTGAGTCTCGCACGGGCGAACAGATCGCATCCCGCAGCGAAGGGGAGGCAGTCGTCACGCCCGCGAGAGCGCCTGTGTCTGCAGAAGAGGGACCACCGGCCGTCCAGCAGGCTATCGACGATGCCCGCCGGGGATACGGCGGGGGAGTGCTCACGCTCGTGACGGGAGGGGCGCTGTTGCTCGGTCTTGCAGCCGGATACATGGCCGGATGGAAAGGGGCGGAGCGGGAGCGCGAAACTGTCGGACGGTTTCAGGACGACCATCGCTTGTATCTTGATGACCGGCAGTGGGACCGGGAGATGACGGCGCGCGTGGATCTGTTCGGATTCCGGATGGATGCCGACCGCGACCTGCCGCCCGCGTCGCGCATCAGGGTCTGCGGAGAACGTCTCCAGGAACTCGACGGACTGCGCGCGGAGTACCGGCGCCACGTGGAGATCGTGCAGGGGCTGATGGACCGCGCGCCCGACAGGCAGACCCGCTGGACACTCGAGCACCGGCTGCGGCAGATCAGGCAGACCATCGACGGCAAGATGCGGATCATCGAGGCCGTGTACCGCGCGGAACGTGATCGGGCTGAGCAGGGCGACTGATGGCGCGGGAGGCCGGAATCTGCTACAATAAGGAGAAACATGGCTTCTATAGAAATCATGCCCCCTGCAGCTCCCGAGCGTCTGAGCACCGGCCAGTTCGAGAATCTTCTCTCGGAAATCCGTCAGCTCAGCGGTCTGGAGAAAGGCAGGGCCACGGCCCAGCGCGATGCCGGACAGGAACAGATCCGCGGACGCATCGATGCCAAGTACGCCGAGCTGCGATCGGCTGAGGTGGCGTGTTCGCAGCGCGAGGCCCGCCGCCTCCGGCGCGCTCTCGTTGACCTGAAGAACGCCGAGTACCAGAACCACCCCGAACGTATTCAGGCGCTGGACACCGCGATCAGCAAGCTCATCCCGCCCGTCCCCGTGACCGCCGAACTCGCGCCCGAAGAGCCGCGCCCTGCCGTCGGTCCCGATCTCAGCCGCGTCACCGTTCCCAACCTGCAGCGCTCGGTCGTCCGCCGCGATGTCGTCCGTCGCAATGTCGTGCGCCGGCAGGACACCAACGAGCCGAACATCGTCGCGGGCACCGCCCAGACCGCCTGGTCGGGCGCGTACCTGAGCGCGCTTCCCGTCGTCGGCATGCAGGTACTCGGCGGCACGTTTCTCGGTCCCATCGGCGGATTGGCTGTCGGCGCAGTCGGCACGTACTTCATGCAGAAGCTCGCGACATACGCGGGCGAGCAGGTCGCCAGCCGCAAGGGTCTGATGGATGAGATCGGCAAGTTCGCCGTGCGCGCCGGCACCGTCGGTGCTGTGGCGTGGCTCCTCCCGGGAGCCATTCCGGCCATCGCCTTCGCTTCGGCGGTCGGCGGCGGTATCTACGCTGTGATGCGCCTGGTCAAAGGAGCGGCAGGCGATGAACAGCCCCAGGGGCGCCTCCGCGCGGCCTGACATCGGCCACATAGAGGAGGCAGTGCGATGTGAGTGTCGTGCTGTAGTGTGTTCTTAGAACCTGCGGCGGACGTTGCTCATCGTGGCAATGCGATTGGCGACGTCGCGGAACTCCGCAGGGAGTTCGCCTCCGCTGACCCGGCGGATCGCATCCTCATGGCGGAGAATGTCCTGATACATCTGATACGACACGTCGAACAGATACGCGAGCGGATTATACGTGTTGAGGTCGTCCGGAGTGGGGAGCGGGCCCGCACCCGCGCGGGTGCGCGTATCGGCGGCACGAACGCTGTCGATCATGAGCGCCATCTGCGCCGTGTAGGCGTTGACTTCACCAACGCTCCCCAGCGGGACGGGCAGCCGGTCGCGGCTCTGCATGGTGAGTTCCACCGCGCGGGCGAGGATGCCGGGCGGAATCGTCGCAGTGCTCTCTACGGTGCGTGCACGACGCAGGAACTGATCAGAGATATTGCGCGCGATGCCCTGGTACTGCTCCTGCAGCGCCTTCTCGTCCACGGCGGCCTCTTCCAGCTGCTTCCCGGTCTTTTGCCGCATCTCCGTCTGTCGCTTCTGCGCGAGCTGGCTCGCGTTCATCGGCGTTTCAGCGGCCTGTGTGGGCTCGGGTCCCTGTTTCGGGACCTCGGCGAAACGCAGCAGACGTCCTTCGGATTCGAAACGCATCATGTGGGATGTGGGTATTGTCCATAGTATAGCAGTTTTGAGCGGGTTATTCCATGGCATGTCCGAAGCGCTTGACCCGTCCGTGCCGCGTGAGTAGGGTATGCGGGCTGTTCCCTCTGCCCCTTTGTGGCACAGGGTTTTACCCACGCCAGCAATGCCCACTCTCACGCCATCATCCGAGGACGTCCGCATCTACGAGTGCTGCATCCTCTACCCGTATCCCTTCGGACAGAAGGAAGAGAACGAGCTCCTCAAGGAGGTCGAAGGCTTCTTCACGGAAGTGGGTGCCAAGCAGGTCTCCAAGGACAAGTGGGGTCAGCGCGGCCTCGCCTTCCCTATCGGAGGATTCAGCGAGGGCTCGTTCATCGTCTATCACTACGAGATGGATCCGCTCAAGCTGAAGGAGGTCGACACGCAGCTGCGCATCGCCAAGGGCGTCCTGCGCCACATGTTCGTGAAGCCGCCCAAGAACTACCAGATCATCAAGTACAGCGAGGCCTACGAGACCTGGCTGAAGGAGCGTGAGAACGTGCAGGAGAAGCGCAGCCGTGAGCGCGAAGAGAAGCTCAAGGAGCAGGTCGCCCGCAAGGCGAAGCGCGTCGCCCAGCGCACGACCGAGCGCAAGAAGGAGGAGGTGAAGCAGCCCGCCCCCAAGATGGGCGAGGGCGTCATCCAGGAGAAGCTCGACAAGCTCATTTCCGACGATACGTTCGAACTCTGACCCTTCCCGGGGCATGTCCCCACCCACCCCCATGCAACAGCGTCAGCAACAGCGCCGGCCCGACCCCCGCCTCAAGCAGTGCACTTTCTGCGAGAAGAGCGCCAAATATATCGACTACAAGGATTACCCGACCATCAAGGAGTACACCGATTATTTCGGGAACGTCCGCAAGCGCTACTACTCGGGCGTGTGCCTGAAGCACCAGAAAATGCTGCGCACGGCCATCGAGCGCGCCCGGTTCATGGGCATGCTCGCGTACCGCAAGTGAGCGTTTCTGCCTGGTCGCGTCCGGTTTCCCTCAGGGGAGCGCGGGCACGGTTGTCGTGAACGAGAAGCGGCCTCCGGTGTACGTCAGATAATACGTCCCCGAATCGGTGACGAATGGGCTGCG
>CAZFBZ010000036.1:3860-15428 GCA_964517345.1 uncultured Candidatus Peribacteria bacterium
GCGCTCGCCTGGCCGGCGATACGCTCCATCGGATTCGCCGTCGCGGCGGCGGTGCTCGAGAAGATCCGGCGATTGCCGATCCACACCTCCTCTGGCGGGTGGCCGGCGGGGGACATGATCACGACGTTCTCGGTGTCCTGCTGGTACTGGGGACGCCAGATGCAGAAATCGTAGATCCGGCGGCCGTACTGGTCGACGCGTGGCAGGCCGGTGTACTGCGTGGTCGTGCAGCGTTTGAAGCGGTTGTCGGGGACCATACTGCCGCCCTGGTTTTCGTACGTGATACCGAGATTGTGGAAGCGCACGTACACGTTATTGGCCTGCGCGCGTGGCACCGTCAGCATGTACTGATGGGTGTATTCGAGGCCTTCCACGCGGTAGCCGCTGACACGCTGCAGTGAACCGGGATTCTCTGCGCTCAGGCTCCGGTCAATGCGTCCCAGGCGCGCGGCGATGTCGCCCAGCAGGTCCGCCTCTTCGCGCTGGAGCGCGACATCGCGCGGGAAGGTCTGGAGATCCGTGAGCAGCTTCTGCAGTTGTTCCGTGAGATACGTTTCGTTGGCCGCGGTTGCGCGGACGATGAGTGCCTGCACCCGGCGTTCGTAGACGCGCAGTGTCGCACGCACCTCGTCGGGAGAGGCGTCGGGGAGCGGGGGCAGGTCGGGGGGTGTGTCGGGAGGCATAGGCCGGGAGAGGAATCAGACGATGGAAGAGGGAACGGCAGTGCGATCGAGTTCGGCGGCGCTGATGTGGAGGACGCGGGTGGCGGTGTCGGCGGCATGCTGAAAATTCTCCGCGCGCTGCTTCTCCAGGGCCGTGTACGACGTGAGGAACTGTTTCACTTCGGTGAGCACCTTCTCACGGTCCTGTTCGGACACGCGGCGGCCAGACCGTTCAGCCATCTGCCGGACGGATAGAGGCAGATCGCGCAGCGCAGCCAGTTCACGGAGGAAGTGATCGAGGGTCATGTGTATTTTTTAATATTATACCATTTTATTAGTATTTAGACAAATACACAGGGTTTCCCACCCCTCCCTTCCCGGCAAGTACGCCGCGCGGTACGGTCTTGGCATGCAGCAACCAACGAACACGGCGAGGCGGACGGAGGACGCGCGCGGTCCTGTACGTAACGTCCTCTGCGGTGTACAGTCGTGGCGGATCATTCGGGTAACCAAAAGCACCCCTGAGTCACCGGACTATTGCGGGGGAATGACCCTCGCTCACGCGCGTTTCAATCGGGGTGCTTCGGTTTCTGGCAGGGGAACAACTGCACAGACCACGAGGCTCAATCAGGAGCACCGTGGTCTTTGCAGTGGCACGAAAAAGCCGACAGAGACGGACACTCGGACGTCAGAGAAGATTTGCCACCTTCTCGCCCGAGCGCCGGTCTCTACCGGCTGGATCGTCTCTGATTGAGCGGGGTGGCAAGCCGCTTTGCGTGTCTGAATGACCAGTTTTTCGCACCCAGTATAGCAGATCTCCCGTCCCCCCCTCCCCCATGCAGCCCCGCCTCACCATCCTCCAGTTCCAGAAGGAGTTCCCTGACGACGCAACCTGTCTGGAGAAGCTGTTCCGGGACAGGTTCGGGAAGCCGGTCTGCCCCAAGTGTGGCCGGGAGGACAAGTACTACCGTGTGCGGGGCCTCTCCAAGTACGCCTGCGCCTGCGGCAAGCACACGATCTCCCCGAAGGCGGGCACCGTGTTCGCAGGGTCGGACACGGATCTGGTGAAGTGGTTCTTCGCCATCTACCTGTTCTCGCAGTCCCGAAACGGCGTGGCGGCGATGGAGTTGCAGCGGGAACTGGGGGTCTCGTACAAGTGCGCGTGGAGGATGGCGCGGGCGGTCCGGACGCTGATGCGCAACGACGCCGAACGCCTCTCCGGGGACGTGGAGGTCGATGAGTCCATGGTCGGAGGACACGCCCCGAGGGCGGAGAAGATGCGGAACAAGTCCATCGTCTTCGCGGCCGTCGAGCGTGGCGGGTCGGTGAAGGCCGAGATCATCCCCGACCAGACGGAGGAGACGCTGCTGAAGGCCACCAAGCGGGCCGTGGAGCCGGGCAGCAGACTGCTCACGGACAAGCTGCGGGCCTACGAGAGCTTGGCGACCTACGCGGGCTACCGGCACGAGGCCGTGAACCACACGGCGAAGGAGTACGTCCGGGGCGACGTTCACACGAACACGGTCGATGGATTCTTCTCGCAGCTCTCCCGGAGCCTCTCAGGAACGTACCACTGGGTCAGCCAGAAGCATCTGCCCCTTTACGTCGCCGAGTTCGCTTTCCGGCAGAGCTACGGGCGGCGGGAGGACGTTCATCTTTTTGATCTGCTTCTGCGTCGGGCGGAAGCCCCTCAGCGAGTCTGAGGAGACGGAGGAACTTCTTGTCTTGGGAGGCCTTGGGCACGGGCGGGAGTGTAGCACGGGGCGATGGCGGCGGGGCCGGTGAAGGCGAAGAGGCGGAGGAAGAAGGCCAAGCTCATCTAGATGTCCCACTTTACGGTAAACATTTTCTTTGACCCTCATTCGATGCTGGGCATAGGCTCCGGTCGTCCTTCATCGACTCGTGAACATCACCCAAATCCACCGGCAATTCCCCACGCCCGAATCCTGCATCAGGCACCTTGAGAAGGTGCGGTGGAACGGCGTTCCCCGATGCCCCTACTGTTCATCGACGCACACGACACCGATGAGGAAGGAGTGCCGGCACTACTGTCGCCACTGCAAAACCTCCTTCAGCGTGACCGTGCAGACGCTGTTCCACAGGAGCCATATTGATCTGCGGACGTGGTTCCTATGCGTCGGACTTGTATTGAACGGCAACGGGGATATCAGCACCCGCCACCTTGCGAGCGTCCTCGGGGTCAACAAGAACACGGCGTGGTCGATGGTGCTGCGGATCAAGATCGCCCTTCTAGACCAGCGTGCCCTGCTCACGAATCTCATTCAGGCCGACAGCCTCCGCTCATATTTCCTTCCCCCTATCGCATGACCGATATCACCAAGGCAAGTCATCAAGGAGAACTTCAAATCGGCGACATCACCATCCCTTGCGCTGTGCTGGGTGATGGCACACGGCTTCTCACGCAGTCGGGCTTGTTCTTGGCTTTGGGACGCCATGCAAAGCCAAGCAAGCGCCAGATCTCATCGAGCGTCGACAACCGGCCCCCTTTTCTGGCTGCAAAGAACCTAGAACCCTTCATAACCGACGATTTGCAGCGGTTATGGACCGTCGTCAGGTTCAAGCCGATCAAGGGTGCCCCCGCCTACGGCTACAGAGCCGAAATCCTGCCGCACCTGTGTGGCATCCTGCTCGATGCACAGCAGGCCAGGGCATTGTTGCCGAGTCAGGAACACTTGGCCAAGCGAGCGAACATTCTTCTGCGAGGCTTCGCCCACGTTGGCATAGTCGCACTCGTCGATGAGGCAACAGGATATCAGGAAGTCCGCGCACGCGATGAACTCAACAAGATTCTCCAGGCGTATGTTCTTCCTGAGTTGTTGCCTTGGACTCAGCGATTCCCGAACGAGTTCTATCAGCAATTGTTTCGACTCTTGGGTTGGCCGTATGACGAACAGAGCATCAAGAAGCGCCCCGGCTATGTGGGGAAACTCACGAATGAGTTCGTTTACGACAGCATGCCGAAGCCGGTTGTTGATGAACTGAAGAGAAAAACGCCGAAAGATGAGAAGGGACGGAGGAAGAACAAGCTCCACCAGTGGCTCACTGAAGACATTGGTCATCCTCATCTCCAGAAGCAGCTTACGGGCGTGATTACGCTCATGCGAGCGACGCCAAACATCAATGTGTTCCGTCGGTTATTCCGTCGGGCATATCCGGGGCCGCAGCAAGAATTGCCGGGAATCAGTGATGAGGATGTTCCAGAAGAAAGCTGACGGCCGGATCTGGCCGATACCGGATAGCGCTGCCACAGCGAGAGGTCATGCTCAGTCAGGAGACTTGTCCTTGGATTCTTGGAGTGCTTTCACAATCCGCGTGACCTGTTTCTGGACGAGGTAGTAGACGACTGTGGCTCCCAAGATGATTTGGACCACGGGGTTCGCCAGGTACTCCCCGACCAAGACAAACGGGACCGCGACCAGAGCGAAGACGTAGGACCAATCGACCTTCTGAAGTGCCCCGATGATCCAGATCGCAACCAACAACCACATGCCAATCACGAGCCAATTACCAGCCCGCTTCATCGTCCGCTCCAGACCGCCTTTGTGGATGAACGACCAGAGCCAGATCATGGCGAGGACCATGACGGCCATCGTCGCGAAGACGCCGATAAGGACTGGATCAAGGAACGCCTGCATAGCCTGTCACAGACCGGGAATCGTATCGTAGGAGAAGCCCCGCATACCGAGGTCGAGGATGACGAGGCCAGTCACGACGAGGGTGACGAGTGCGAAAATCCGAGTGACCGCCGTCGGCCGTCCGTCCTTGGTACGCTCCATGTTGAGAATCCGAACGATGATGTAGAAGCCGACCATGATGCCGATTTCCGGGAGCATAGGATTGGGGGAAGTGAGGAAAGCGTAGGGCCAAAGCTCATCAATTCCGCTTGTCAGAGTGCGAAATTTGGCCGCCAAACCCCTCTCTGAACTGGATTTGCCAGGTGTCGATGGCGGGGTTGTCCCGGACCAGAACGCTGAACGGCGAGGACTGCCCGGCGAGGATCGGACTGTAGTCGATGACGCTCCAGTCGCTCGTCACGAAGTCACCCTTGGCATCGAAGAGGAGTGCCCCGGCCTGCACATGCTCAAGCGGCTGGTCGCTGACGTTCTTCACCATGCCCTCGATCTTGATCCAGCCGTAGGACCGCTCCGCGGAACTGGCCTCCAATTCCAGAGGCGGCTGAGCCGGTGCCACGACAGGAGAGCCGGAGGTAGCGCGGCTGCTGCTGTACGCCCAGCCGAAGACGGTCAGGAAGACGACGGTGACGACGCCGAGGATCGCATAGACACGCTGGCCGGTCATGCCCGGATGCTACCAGTTGGTTGCTTTATAGCAACTATCTCCCGTGGACACGGAAAGTTAGCGTGAGTGGACGTTATGGTCGCCTTCCCGAAGGTCATGGGCATGGGAGACGCCGCCGAATACCTCGGCGTCTCGCGCCAGTACATCGACAAACTGATCGCGGCAGGGAAGCTGCGGTATCAGGACACGTCTACGGGGAAAGTATTCCTTGAGAGGGACGTAGTTGAGCTAAAGAAAAAGAGGAAGCCAAAACTCTCGCGTTAACGCCCCTCTGAAACCAGGCTGAGACAGGCGCCATTGACCTGCCTTCGCAGCACACTCAGAAACACTTCTCGGTGCTCCTCGTCCGCTCGTTTTGCCATCCCAAGCCCCTTTCTCGCAATCGTGGCCATCAGATGCTCGTCGTAGTCGTGATCATTCCGCAGTCTAACAGGGAGGATCGACCGCTCTTCTTCATGCACCAAGAAAAGCAGCCTCAGCTTTATATGGTTAAACTGTGACCTCCAAAGAATCCAACCTCGATCCCCATGATTGCCGTCAACGGGGTGGCTGTCGAATCGTTTCTTGCCGGGATCTTTCAGCCATTCCGACCAAGCCTCTTGGAATGCGTCCAATGCGTCGATGTCATTCACCGCGAGCTTCTCCAAGAACTCCTCGTTCTGCTCAAAGAACAAGTCAATGTGTTCGGGCGCGATTGCGTATGCGCGCAAAGTGCTCATCACTTCGTCTTATAGCTTCTTCTCTCGTGCCTGACGAGCCCCTTGTCCGCGTGAGCATTTTCAGCCCTTGTTCAACAACACCACGATGGAAAGCGTCCTCGCTACTCTCCGAGGGCGAATTGCGGGATGCAGGCTTCATACGTTTGCGGAGCTTAAACATGAGTTTGTGTTTGTAAAGATGGTTAATAACCACGGTACAACATTTGTGTGCGTACACGGCTATTCTATCACGGATAGATCGTGTAGACAATCCGGCCGGAATCTTTGCCTGTTCGTTCGGCATGCCTATCCATGACGTACCGGAACCGATGCTCTGACTGGACATGCCAATGGATGTCGGAGGATGGACCGGGTTCATAAAAAGGCGGGAAGTATACCTACAAGTGCTTTCGCCGCAACCGGCCTCAGAAGGGCTCGCGGCGGCTGGGGAGCTACTAGCTGGGAGGGGAGGGGTGGGCAGGGTTTGGCCAGCAGTCTATGCTGTAGCCATGTCCGGTCATAGCAAATGGGCGAACATCCGGGTGCGCAAGGGCGCGCAGGACGCCAAGCGCGGCAAAGTCTTCACGCGCCATGCTCGTCTGATCGAGATCGCGGCGCGCGCCGGCGGAGGAGACCCGGGCAGCAACGCGGGCCTGCGCACCGCCATCGACAACGCCAAGGAAGACAGCGTGCCGAATGCAAATATCGAGCGCGCGATCAAGAAGGGCGTCGGCGAGACGAAGGGCGAGGCGATGCAGGAGATGCTCTACGAGGCGTATGGTCCTGCGGGGACGGCGTACATCATCGAGTGCCTGTCGGATAACCGCAACCGCACGGCTGCCAACGTCCGTATGGCCGTTTCCAAGCAGGGCGGGCGCATCGCCGACGGCGGATCCGTCGCGTGGATGTTCGAGCGCAAGGGTGTCGTGGCGGCGGAGTTCGATCCCCTGGCGTTTCCGCCCGCGAAGCTTGAGGAATTCGAACTGGAGCTGATCGATTTCGGCGCCGAGGATTTCTCGGCGGGCGAAGGCATGATGCGCGTCGTGACGGCGGCGGGGGACTGGCCGAAGCTCCGCGACTTTCTCCGGCAGAACGGCTGCAAAATCCTGTCCGCCGGATTGTCGTTCGTTCCCAAGCAGCGCGTGCCCGTCACCGATGAGGCAGCCGTCGCGAAAGTGACCGGCTTCATGGAGGCAATCGAGGAAGATGACGACGTGTCGGAGGTGCACACCAATGCCGAGCTTGGTTGATGGGCAATAGGCTCTGGGAGGCGGAATTCTGATATTTATCTATTTTGACATGGAATTTCCGGGTTCTGACGAAAAGCATGCCAAATTTGCTCTGCATGAGGCCAATCCTCGTATATTGACTCATCATAAAATTGATGGTCCCTCGTATTGAGAGTGCAATGGGGTCGCTTCCCCCCTCTCGTCTATGCCGACAGAGTCATCCATGCCCTGGTACGACAAAGAAGCATACGGTGAACGCGACGCTGATGACGAGAAGCTGACGGAAGAAACCGCGCCGAAAAAACTCGGATCGTCGCGTCGCTATGGAGCGCCGCCGGCACAGACATTCCGGGACAAAGTCCGCAATCCCGAGGCCGCAAAATTCCTCGAGCGCATCCGTGAAGCACAGAGAGATACCGAAGCGCCTCAGGCTGCGCAGAGGATTGCCGGCTTGATGCATACCGCGAAACATCTTTTCAGCGATCTCTTCGATCCGGATCACAAACTGTCTCCCGAGGAAGACGCCCTCGTGCAGGCCGTGGACGATTACGAATCGTTCGGCACACGCGGCCCGCGCTGAAGCTCAGTTCGACACGCCGCCGCTTCCGCTTGCGCCGACCGTGACCTGCACCTCGTCGCTCGCAACGTTGCCCGCCAGATCCGTGGCGACCGCGCGGATCACGTGGCTGCCGGGTGCGAGTTTCTGCGTGTAGACGAGCTCATACGGCGCGCGGGGCTTGCGCGTGAGCAGTGTGCCATCCAGATAGAACTCGACGTACTTCACCCCGCCTTCGGTGTCGCTGGAATCCGCCCGCATCGTGACGGGCGCGTTCTCCGGGAGCGCGGCGCCGTCCTGCGGGGAGGTGAGGATGATGCGCGGTCCGCCGGCGTCGGCGCCGAAGGTGAACGTCACGTCATCGGACGCGCTGTTGTAGTACTGGTCCATCACCGTCACTTTCAGCTTGTGGGAGCCGGTTTCCTGGATCGACCGCGGGACGCGGATCGGGCCGTCGAACGGTGCCTCGGTGACCGATGCCACGACTTTTCCATCAATCTCGTAGCGCACCTCGCGCAGCGGCGAACCGGCGGACGCCTTGAACGACGGCTGGAACGACGGATACGACACCACGCCGCCCTGCGCGGGCGTGAGGAGCGTGACGCTGATCGGCTGATCGCGGCCGGGCGTCAGTGCCATGCTGCACTTCTCGGTCGGGGGGAGGGGAAGCGGCAGGTTCGACCCCGTGCCGACGGCGGCACCCTTGGCCCACGCCTGCACGCCCTGCTCCCACTGTGGCCAGCGGTCGGCGAGGATGCTGCGTGGCTGGAAGAAGCTGCGCTCCTCGCGCGCGTCGGCCGGACAATCGTCGGAGGCGAGCAGGCCCGTGACTTTGTCCACCGTCAGCGTGACGCACGCGGGATCGGGCGTCGTCGGGGCGTTCTCGCGCAGGAAGACGTCGGCGCGACGGCGCTCCACCGGCGTACATTCCGTCGGAAGCTGGCCGGAAAGCAGCGAGACCTGCGGCTGCACGATGCCGTCGGGGACGCCGAACGACGTGACGCTCGGCTTGAGCAGTTTCTGCGCAGAGGTCATGAAATCCTTCCAAATCGGCGCAGCGACGGTGATACCGTCGGCCGTGCTGCTGAGCGGCTCGCTCGTCGCGTTGCCCACCCACACGCCCGCCGCGAGGGTCGGCGTGTAGCCGAGCGTCCAGACGTTGTCGGGCTTGCGCTCGGTGCAGTTGCCCCGGTCGTCGCGCTTCAGACATTTGTTGCTGGTGCCGGTCTTGGCGGCGTTCTGCGTGCCGGGCACCGTCAGAACGGAGCGCCAGTAGTCACCCGGGCGCACCGAGGGATCGCTGAGGATCGAGGTGATCTCGTAGGCCACGCGCTCGTCGATCACCTGTTGTCCCGGCTGGTCCACGTCGTAGTTGCCCGAAAGCGGCAGGATCGCACCGCGCTTGTCGGTGATCTTGCGGATGGCGATGGCCGGCTTGGCTTTGCCCTTGTTGGCGAACGTGGCGTAGCCCTGCACCATCTCCAGCAGCGGCGTCTCGGCCGTGCCGATGGCCATGGAGGGGCCATAGCCTTCCGCGGGACGCGTGGCCTTGGGGGTCGGAACGCCCATCTGCTCGACGAGATCGAGCAACGTGCTCTCCTCTCCGCCCATGAAGTACGCCTTGATGGCCGGGATGTTGCGCGAGCCGCCGAGAGCCTGGCGCGCGGTGGTCACGCCCCAGAAACCGCCTTCGTAGTTTTGCGGCTGGTAGTCGCCGAACTTCGTCGGCACGTCGTAGATCACGGTCGCCGGGCCGTAGCCCTTGAGGAACGCGCCGGCGTAGATGAACGGCTTGAAGCTGGATCCCGGCTGGCGGGGCGTCAGCGCCATATCGATCTTGCCTTCATGTTCATCATCGCTGTAATCGGTGTTACCCACGTATGCGAGGATCTCGCGCGTCGCGGGATCGACGGCGACCAGCGCGATGTTATGTCCGCCGTAAAGACGCGCGATTTCATCCTTGTGCTTCGCTACGGCTTCCTCGGCCGCCTGCTGCAACTGCCAATCGAGCGTCGATTGGATCGTGAAGCCTCCCTGGAGAAGCAGGGTCTTGTCCGCGCTGCCCTCCAGCATCTGCTCCACCTGGTCCTTCAACCACAGCACGAAGTGCGGCGCGCGGATACTCTCACGGACGGTCTTGAAGACGATGGTCTGCAGTTCTTTGAGCGCTTCCTGGCGCTGCGCTTCCGTGATGTAGCCTTGATCGAGCATGTTTTTGAGCACCTGATCCGTGCGTCCGCCGACATAGAGCAATGTGGTGCCGGTGCCGACGTCCGCGCCGATGAGGCCGATGCTCACGTCATCGTCATTGATCTGCGCAGTCTTGGTGATGCGGCCGTCGACGATGCGTTCCAGCACGCGGTCGGTCACCGTGGTGCGCACGTGGCGGCCGTAGGGACTGTAATACGAGGGGAGTTGCGGGAGACTGGCGAGCACCGAGGACTCGGCGAGGGTCAGGCCGCTGGCGGATTTGCCGAAGTATTTGCGGCTGGCCTGTTCGATGCCGTAGGCGTTCTGACCGAACGGGATCCAGTTGAGGTACAGCTCCAGGATCTTCTCCTTACTGTACTTCCCCTCCATCTGGCAGCCGAGGAGCACTTCTTTGATCTTGCGGCTGACGAGGTTCTCCTGCTGCAGGTTGAGCGCGTTGCGAGCGAGCTGGCGCGTGAGAGTGGAAGCACCGCCGCGGCCGCCCAAGTTCAGCACCGCGCGGGCGAGCGCACGCACGTCGACGCAACCGCGGTCGTAGAAACGCTCATCCTCAATGGCGACGATCGCATCCCGCATTGTCTTGGCGATCTGTTCGCCGGGGACATACGTGCGGTCCTGGTCCGCGTACAGGCGATAGAGTTCGACACCATTGCGGTCGGTGATGATGGTGCTCTGCGAGGCACGGAGGCTCGCGGGGTCGTCCAGGTTCGGGAGCGTGAACCACAGGAAGAGCACATAGAGGATCATCAATCCGATGAACGCCCCGAAGGCGCGCAGCAGGAACATCTTCCATCCGAGCCGGCGCTTTTCCTCAATCAGCCAGCGCAGCACGCGCCCCGGGATCGCCAACAATCCACCTCTGCCGCCCTCCGGACGCACGCGGCGCGGACGGCGCCGGAAAGACATGCCGGAACCGGAGCCCGAGGAGGCCCGTGGAAGCTCTTCCCCATGCGACCCGAGGGAGCGAACCTGGAAACCGTCGTTACCCATATCAGGAGAGCTGAGTGTAGGGCCAAAACGCCTGTCTCGCAATCCGCCGCAAGGCTCTTTTGACGATGTTTTTGAGGCAGGTCCGGACGTTCCCTTTTGACCGTTTCTGTGATACAATGATGTGATGTCCAAGAAGAACCTCCTCCGGCTCCTCGCCGCCTACGCCGCGTTCCTGCCAACGGCTACGTTCGCTCTTATGCAGCAGTCCGTGGTCATGACGACGGGTATCCGCATCACCGTGGAGCAGGCGCTCGCCAACATCACGGGATTCCTCGCCTTCAGCATTGTCGGCATCAGCATTGTGCTCTTTCTGACGGGTTCGTTCATGATGGTCATCTCCCACGGACAGACCGACCTGCTCGACAAGGGGAAGAAGACCATGAAGACGGCCCTGATCGGCCTGTCCATCGTTTTGGGCTCCTACGCTATCCTCCGGACCGTCCTCTTTCTGGTCTACCAATAAGTGGCGCGGGGCATTCCGCTCACGTACAGTGCCTATCCATGCAGCCGGACGATCCCTCTTCGGACACGCTGGAACGCCTTGAACGGGCCGAACAGCTCAAGCTGGCGGGTGACCACCAGGCCGCTCTCGCGATCCTCGAAGAGCTCCTTTTGGAGGATCCGGAGAACGTGTCCGCGCTCGAAGAGATCGCCGATAACGAACTGAGTCTGGGCGAGTACGCGCGGGCCGAGAACGCCGCCAGCCAGGCGACGAGCCTCGACGAGGGCAGCTACACGGGCTTCTACATTCTCGGCTTCCTTCGGTCGCGCACCGAGGAGTGGAAGGACGCCGTCGCGCATCTGCGCCGCGCCAACACGCTCAAGCCCAACAACGCGGAGATCCTGCGGTGCCTCGGCTGGGCGCTCTTCAACGAAGGCCAGCGCGCGCAGGGGATCGTCAC
>CAZFBZ010000037.1:0-14181 GCA_964517345.1 uncultured Candidatus Peribacteria bacterium
CAGATCATGAAGCTGCTCAACGGCGCCGACAGCCTCGGTGACGAGGCGAAAGCCCTGCGCGCCGCGGCGGCCGAAGCGCTTCTCGGGCGTCCGCTCACCGGCGCCCAGCTGAAGAATCTGCCGCAGCTCATCGCGGATATGCACGAGGCTGGCGAGAAAGCATTCGAGATCGCGTGCAGGGCCACGCTGCAGGGACGCCGCGTGTCCAAGGAAATGCTGGATCTGATCCGGCGCGCGACCCCGGAAGAGCTCGCCGAACTCGCCCGCGCACTGAAGCTGACCAAACCGGAAATCGAAGCTCTCAGAGAGGCCAAAACCGCCCGTCTCCTCGCCAAGAGCGCCATTCTGCGGGCCGCTGTCAAAGCGGGTCTGTGGGACGCGGCGCACATGGTGGAAGACATGAACGCGCTCTTCCACGCGGGTGTCACCGGCAAGGGCGGGGCTGCCACGATGGAGGCGGCCAAAGGCGCGCAGAAACTCACCACCGTCCCGGCCAAACTCTCGAAAACCGCGCAGGGCTGGGTCGATCTGATGGAAAACATGGTCAAGGCCGGAGCCAATGCCGACGAGCTCATCGCCGTGCTCAAGGCCGCCAAACTGCAGGGGACGATTGCGGCGGATGCCCGCACGCTCGCGCTGATCCGTGAATCGCCGCGTGCCCAGAAGATTCTCGCCGGTGCCGCCAAGACCGGCGACGTCGCCGAAGTCCAGCGCGCCCTCCGCGCCGCAGTCGCCGCGCGCAACCTCCGCATCGGTCTCAACATGCTCGGCGCCGCCGCCGATGTGTTCGGCATCTACATGGCGTACTGTGACTGGGTGGAAAACGGTCGGAAGATGGAGGAAACCAAAAACGAAGAGCTCAAGGCTATCTACGCCCATGCACGCGTCGTCAATGTCCTGGAATTCGGGGCAAGCGCCACGGGTCTCGTCATTTACGGCGTCGTGATCATCCAGTCACTGGCTGCGGGCGAGGGCGTGCTGTGCGCGCTCGCCGGTTCGACGGGCACCGTCATGCTGCCGGTCACCTTCGCGGTGCTCGCGGGCGGCTGGTATTACCGGTCGCTCAGCGCCGCTGCCGAAGGTTTTGCCATGGACGAGCGGGATTGGGCGAGGAAAGAACCCGGAGAACTCCTCAAGCGCATCGAGGAGCTCTCGCGCATGGAGCTGACGTGGGGCGAGATGGCCGTCACACGCACCAATTTCGATCGTTCCATCGACTTCCTCTCAGGCAAAGATGACGACGTTGAATTCGAGAAGGATTTCGCCAGGCTGGAAGGCGCGGTTCTCGGACAGCGGCGCACCGTCTTCGCCGCATACTTCATCCGGTCCACCGTTCTTTCACGCGACGAGGGCGAAAGTGAAGCGGCATACACCGCGCGTCTCAAGCACTTCATCGCGGACCAGCTCGCCTACATCGGCGGCATCAGTCAGAGCAAATATGATGTGTATCTCGCCCCGTTCCTCGCGGATGCGCGCCGCCATGCGGAACTATGCGCTCTCTCGCGGACGCTCCGTGCCGGAAAGAAGTCGCAGAAGATGCGCATGCGCTACAACGACGAAGACATCGAAGTCGATCTCGCCGAGTATCTCTCGGCATCGTTCAAAGCGGATCAGCCCGGCAAGCCGCCCAAGACGTGGATCCTGCGCGAATACGCACGCCAGCAGCAGCCGCAGACGCTGATGGGCTTCCGGATGATGCGGTTGCAGGCGCAGCCGCCGATGGAAATCGCCAAACGCGAGAGTTGGCAGCGCAACATCCCCGAGTACGACAAATCAGACGCAAGCTTCGCCAACATGGGCATCATCCTGCAACAGTCACTGTTGCTCGAAGTCGCTCCGTATCTCAACCGTATAGAGGCCCGCATCCAGGCGTTCGATTTCAACGGCTGGGAGATCACGGGAGCGGAGGCCGCAGCCAAGAATTTCGTCCGCTACGCCGTGTACAAGCAGATGCTCGGCATCCTCGAGCGCCGCTCCACCATGCTCATGGCCAAGACGGCGATCAGCGCCAAGGACTGGGACGACGCCCTCGGCGAGCTCCAGGTTCTCCTGACAGCACCCGACCTGCAGCGGTTCCACGACGATTGGAAAGCGAACGGCAGCCTGACTATCCCCAAACATGTCCAGCACCCCGAGATCTTCACGCAGCTTGGCGTCATCTTCGGGGATCTGCGCCGTCCACGTGTCTCCTCGGTGGAGTTCGTCGACAATCTTACGATTCCGCAGGTGCCCGCGCTCTACACCCGCGAACAGTGGAACAAGGACAAGGGGGAAGATGCCGAGGAGGGAGAATCCGACCGCATCGCCGAGACCCCCTCGCCGGGCTCGTCGGAAAGAGGTCTGCGTACCGAATTGATGGGAAAACATGCAGATCTCGTCTCCCGTGCCAAGTCGATGGACAAACGGCGCGCGGAACTCTCGACGTCCGTCGGCGGGAAAAAAGCCAATTCCTATGACGTTCTCGCATTCGATCGCGACCTGCGCAAGCTCGATGAAGATCTCGGCTACTGGGACCGCCGCCTGCTGGATTACAACATGCAGATCCTGTCGCCCGAGTACCAGAGGACGGCACGCGCCGTGCGGGCCGTGGATGCGAAGGTGCAGCCCGGGCGTTTCGAGACGCCGTTTACCCTGTATCCCGAGCTGGAAGGTGCGGACGGTCTCTTCCCCGAGACTCAGCGTCGCCGTCCGGTCATTCGCGGCTACGGCGTGGAGATGCCCGCGGACATCGACGTGCTCAAGCAGTTCTTTGCCGAAATGCAGCAGGAGTACAAGCGCAGCTGGCTGACCGAGGATGCTCTCGCGTCCGTCATCTTCGCCCGCACCACGGATGCCGACGGCAATGAGCATTACCTGGCGACATTCGTTCATCCCAGCAATCTGTCGTCGTTCCCCCATCAGGTGAACAACTATCAGATCGGCGCGATGCGCCGGAAGGGGAGCGACGAAGTGGTCTTCGGGAGTCCGATCTTCGTTTACAACGACAATCCGCGCGATCCGTTCGCGGCCGGCTATCCGATCGATAACCTCACCGGCGCCGCCGTCAAATCTGCGCCCGTCATCGCCGTGGGCGGATTCGAGCACAGCGAGGAGCGCGACCTCAAGGCGTTTGGCATGCTCAAGACGCTCCCGAGTCCGTTTGCGAGCGCGGAAGATCGCAGGCAGCACGATCTGACGTATCAGAATTACGGACCGCCCCTGCTGTTCACCGCGGGATGCGATCTCTACACCGTGCGCGAGATTCACGATCATGTTCCGCCGCGCATCTCCCAGGGCGGCGAGCCGCTCACCGGCATCTACGCGCTCAAGCTTCCCAAGAATGACGCGGGCGATCAGCCGTACCTGATGACCTACGTCTACGGCCGGTCGATGCAACGCGGAGCCACCGTGCTCCAGCGTGCCGTCGTGTTCCGTCCGGACGGCGCCATCAATCCCGGAGCGCTGCAGTCTGGATCGATGCCCGAAGCGGTCGGCACGCAGATGCGTGACAGGTTTACGACCCGCCAGAGAGAGCGCCAGCCCATCGCGGAATCGGTCAATCGTGATTGCTCCGAACTGTCAGAAGTGGCTCAGGACAAGCTCGGGCGGCCCATTTATGGTTTCACGTACCAGGTGCGTATCCGCAAATTCTACGTGCTCTGCCAATTCATTCCGGATGTGCCGGGCGGACCCGAAAAAGTGCACTATTGCATGATCAACGTGAGCGGCGAGGCCGGACGCGGCAAGACGATCCTTGATGCTGCACGCGACGTGATCAAAGCCATGGACGGACCCGTGAGTCCCTGGAAATCGCTGCATGCGGATTCCGGCGGATTCAAGACGCGCATTGTAGACGGCGGACGTGGCGCGATGGATCTGCCCAAGCTTTCCGAGGAAGACCATCTGCTCCTGCACATGACGACCTCGCTGCGTCCCGGGATCGAAGAATTCGTGCCGCCCGGGAGAGAGTTGGAACGCGACAAAGGCGTCCTCGACCGCGCGCTTGTGACGATGGGTCTTGAGGGCTCACTGACGGCCGATCAGTACAAGGAGGTCCTGCACATGTACACGCAGATCCGGAATAACCCCAAACTCGTTCTGCGCGAACGCGACGCGCAATTCATGCTGAAGATGTCGCTGCTGCGCATCGGCGAACAGAGTGGCCCGGCAGGCAACCCCGCCGAGGCCCTGGCGCGTCTGCGCATGGACGCCAACCTCCATTTTGGGGGCAAAATCGGCCACTTCAGCCCCGGCATGTACGGCGGGATCACCCCGCCAGGAGTCACCCCACCCGCCGGCTTCACGGATACGCCCCGCTAGGCGTTTTAGTGGCGAAAAAGCAGTTTTTGAGCTATAATTAGTAGATTTTTCCATGTCCGGTCGCAGTCATATGCCCCCCGATGCTCTCGAGACAGCAGCGGCAGACCTCGCCAAGGAAGTGGCGGTCGATGGTGTGCCGCAGCTGCCTGACAGGCTGACACCCGAGGCGCTGACTGCCTATGTCAACAGGCTCTTCGGCGAGCCCGGTGCCGACGGATACCGCCGGCTGATGACGGCCTATGCCACACGCATGCAGCTCAACCGCCTGCGCGTGTGGGTGCAACCGAACGGCTTATGGAGGCGGGATAAGCCACAGCGGATCCGGGAGGAGGGCGTGATGCAGACGTTTTACGAGTACGTACCGAGCAGCGTCGTCCATTACCTCACGGAGTTGCAGAATTACCTCCGGCTCCGCACGGCGCTCGCCATGCCCGTCAATGCCGATCTGGAGAGCAAAACGCTGACGCACCTGCGCGATCTCTCCACCGTGATCAACCTGCGAACGCTCCTCGGCCGCTACGGCCAGCTCATCGAGCTGCGCAACGAGATGCGGACGGAGCACGGCGCAGACAGCGGGATTGTCCGGAATCTCAATGTGACCATCGCCGCTCTCAAGGCCGCAATCACCGCACGTTTTGGCGTCAACACCGCGCACACCCCCGGCGGGTCTCTGCGCATACGCACGCCGGCGCATAAAACTACAGCCAAGCCGACGGGAACACGTCCGGCGGGTGCCAACATCGAAGTGCCCGTGACGACATTCATTAGTGCCGACATCGATAATGCGCATTATCTCGCACTGCGGCAGACCAACGGCCTGCTTGATCTCGAGATTAACTGGCTCATGAGCGGCATCGAGGGGGTGCCCGGCTACTCCCTGCCGCAGGAGAACCCGGTGATATCCACGGTCCGGGACTTCGGCATCCTGCCCCAAAGAGAACTACTCCCGCTTCCGCCTGAACAGCTCAACATGGACCTGCTTGAGCGTGCGCTGGTGCTGAACGTGCAGGAGGCGCGCAAGATCGCGGCAGCGGCCACGGAGTCCAACCGGACGGAGACCCAGGCAGCGCTCAAGCGGCTCAGCGATCAGCGCCAACTCATCATCGCCGAGACTGTGGCCATGATCGACCGGATGGGCAAGAACCGGATGAAGAACGTCAAAATGCTCAGTCTCCGCGGTGCGCTCGACGCCTACGTCCGTGGTCCCGCGAGATCTCCCGTGGCGTCGGGGAACAATACCGCGACGGCGGCGTATCTGGAAAAGGAACTCAAGGACCAGATCGCCGGCATACGCGCGCAGATGAGCGCCATGCTCGATTCCGGCAACATCCTCACGGTGCAGCTGCCCGAGGCTGCCGAGGATCTCTTCAACAGCCAGGGTCGGCAGGCGGCATGGCGGACGATGGAGGCCCTGGTTGTGCTCCGCCTGACTCCGCTCGCCGCGGCCCGGAAAATCCCGGGTGCAAAGCTGATCGGCGACATTCCCTACGTGGGCGAGTGGCTGGGGCTGGAGGCACCGGCGACACGGCGTGCCACGATCATGAAGGAGATCCGCGTGGCTCTCGGGTATCCCGAGAAGTACGATCCGCTCCTCAGCGAGGAGGAGAACCGCACGAAAAACAACGTCACGCTTACTCCTCAGGACAAGGCGCGGATCCGCGAGAAGCTCAAGAGTACGCTCGATGTCCTCAAGAAATACCGTCCGCTGTTCGACGCGCACAAAAAGAAGATGGACGACAACCTGACGGCTCTCACGGATCTCCGCCAGGTCGCCGACCCCGATTCTCTCCTGGGGGTCGAGCCCGCCACCGAGGCCCAGCTCCGGCCCCACCTCGTGGGCGGGCGCGTGACGCCGGACACGGTGGTCAAACTCAAGGCGCTGCCCGACAACGCGGCACGCAAAAGTCTGTGCATGGCGGCATTCATCAAGCTTTTTGCGCAGTGCGAAGGAGATTGGCAGGCGTACACCAAGACGCTCGCGGCCTACCTGGGCGAGCTGGAGGACGTGTTGAAGATGCATCTGGAGATGTCGATGATCCTCAACCGCACCTCGAGTTCCCTGACGAAGGTTCTCGCAACCCTGGGCGGAGCGGCGTTCCTGTGGTGGGTCGGCGGCCGCGGCGGCCTCGCGCGCTTTCCGGTCTTCAACAGCACGCTGCGCTGGGGGCGCATCCCGATGCGCGGCCCGTACATCATCGGCACGCTCGCCCGCGGCTTGTATCGCATGGGCAACGGCATCCCGAGCCTCATCGATCGCGCTCTCACTGCGGGGGCCGAGCTCGCGTGGAGCGACAGGGGATGGGGCCGTGTCGGCAACGCCGCGAAGAAGTTCTTCTGGGATCCCCAGGGCAGTGAAGCCGCTGCCGTCCGGAATCTGGCCGCCATCCAGAGGGATCTGGAGGGCATCACGGTCGCTGCCGGGGCACGCGTCCGGCTGTACAGCAAGGCCTTTCAGCGCCTTTCCGCGCTTGAGCTGGAAGCGGGCTATCTGGCGCCCAACGCCGCCCGCAACGCACTTCTCCAGAAGATCGCCGCCGCCCGCACGCGTATCCTCACGCAGGGCCTCGAGGCCACGCTGACGCAGACAGGAACCAGCCTGAGGCAGAAATTCGATGAGCTCCGCGTGTTCTTCGAGCAGGTCGATAAAACGGCGGGAGCAGCGGGACGTCTGGAACTGGTGGAAGCCGTGTCCGCGGCGCGGGCGCGCCTGATCACTGCAGGGGCACAGGAGATTCCCGCCCTGGCTGCGACGGGCGACACGCTCACCTTCTTCCGCGCACAAGCGGCGCGTCTGAGCTACCTCGAATCGCAGATCCCGCACCTCTCGGCACCTGCGCAGGTTACGGCCCAGATGGAAGTGGCCACCGCCCGCTACGCGGTCCTGCGTTCTCTTACCGCGGTGGTACAGAACACGCCGTCCGGAGCAGGAGCGACGGCTGTCAGAGAACAGCATCTCGTCCTTCTGGCCCTCCTCGAAGAAGAGGCCGCGCTGCTGCCGGTCGCGCAGCGCACGCAACTCCTGAATTTCTCCGCGCAGGCTAAGACCGTCATCGGCACTGAGCTCGGCGTCAATTCCACCGTGGCGCGTGCGGCTCTCACCTGGGATGCCGGGCAGCGATCCACAACCGTTGTCGCACTGCTCAGAAATTCCTACGGTGGAGCCGAACCGGTCCTCCGGCGCCTTGGTTTCACCAGCCTCAAGCAATTTACCGATCTCATTGAACGCGTCCACCTGCTGCGTCACGAGGAACTCCTCCGGGAATACGCGGCGCTCGACAAGGCGCTCGCCGCGAAGGACGCCGCCGCCGTCAGCGCCAGCCGGGGCAGACTCATCGAGATCTTCCATGCAAAAATCAACGAACTGATGCGGGCCGGCGTGTCTGAAGAGCTTGCGCGCGATCTTGTGCGTCGCGGCATCTGCGGCGTGGGTGACGCCGCGGGATCCCAGCCGCTTATCACTGGCACCGGTGGCCTGGCATCCGCCGAGCTGCAGGCGGTCCGCGCGGCTCGGCTGCTCGAATCATCCGCGGCTACGTCCACGCTCGTTCGTCTGAGCCCCGGGGCCAGGAGCGCCCTGTCGCTGCTCGGCGTCTCCGAGCAGTTGGCTATCCTGCGGGCCGTCCGGATGTCGCCGCATCTGACCGCGTACATCAATGGTCTTGTACAAGGGAGTGATGAATTGCTCTGCTCGATGCAGCTTCTGCGGTCGCCCGGTATCCGTACCGCGCTCGCCGGTCTTACCAGCGAGGCCGAGGTGGCTATCGCCATGCGCGGCATGATGGCGATGGAGGCCGCGCAGATAGAGGTGCTCGCCGCGCGCCTGGCAGGAGCCAGTACCGCGGCGCGTCCCGCCATGCTTCTCGAGGCCGCCACTCCGCTTGCCGGCACGGCCCCCCGCTTCGCCACTGTGCGCTGGCTGATCGGCGGCGCCGGCAAGCTTCTGCTCATCGCCGCGCCGATCATCGAAGGCGTCATGGCATACGGCAACTACGTGGAATATCAGAGACTGCGGGAGGTTCGCAGCGAACTGGAGAAATACATTGCGTCCATCTTCCCTGCGGATAAGTACGAGAAGAACGGGTACAAGTACAAGCACAAGGAGACGGAATTCGAGGTCGATACCGAGAAGATTCTGACGATCTCCGACGACATGCTCTCGCGCGCGATGGTCGACACTGGCGTCGCGATCGGTGCGACGGCCGCGGCGAGCGCGATTGTCCTGTACGCATTCCTGGCGAGCAATCCGGTTGGCTGGGTGATCGCCGTGGGTCTCATTCTTGTGACCACGGCGAAACTCCTCCGCGACGAATGGTCAGAATCTCGCAGGAACGCGGCCTTGCGCACGTTCCTCGCCGATCTCGACCCACGCCTGCTGCAGGTCTTCAGTCTGGAACAGGTGACCGGCCTCACCTACAGCGACATCAACAAGCGCATCGGCTGGGAGGTCAACGAGAACCGCGCCTGGCTCCTCGGCATGCGGAAATCGACCGCCGAAGCCCACAATGAATCCATTGTCACGGCGCGCGAGGTGCTCGCGATCAACATCGCACTGATGGAAATCCGGCGCATCAGTCCGGTGTCCGATGATATGTATGTGCTGCCCGACGGCAGGGGACTCGCTGAGATCCTCTTCGACAAAGATCTGTCCTTCCGGCGGCATCTCCTGAATGCGATTTTGCCGGACTGGAAGTTGGGCGGCGACGAACTGCGCGGAAACCAGATGCGCGGCGCGGACGGCGCGATGCGTCTCGTTCTCGCGTTTTGCTACCGGCAGTGGTCGCGCCGCTATGATGACATCCAGCGTGGGGCTCTGACGGAACAGCCGGGAGAGTCGGGCCGCATTGCCGCACGTCTGAACAAGCTGGGCGGCGTCTATCTCGGCAAGGGACTGCTCATCATCGACCAGTATCTCCAGTACCGGGCGAGGAACCGCGAGCCGGAGGTGCGTTTCCGGGATCCTCCGCAGTCCACGAATGCCCGTCTGCGCCGCGAGGATGCGGGAGCGCTCGTCGGCAACGCGGATCGTATTCTCGAATATGACCCGCTCATCCGCTCGCACCCGTGCGCCAAGCTGCACCGCGATGTCGGCATGCACATTCTTCTCAATCACAATGAAGGCCTCGCGGTCGAGCGCGACGGCTATAACCCGAGTCTGGACAGTTATAAAATCACGATCCGCGAGGACGTGCACTGCTTCTTTGCCTTTATCGGCGGCCAATGGATGTGGTCGGCGACCAACTGGCCGCTCTGGCGCAGGGTGGGAACGGCACTCTATTCCGATAACTCCGGCCCCATTTACCAGAAACTCAATCGCATATCGACGCACATCCGTCGGGCCGAGGATCTCATCCCCGGCGTCCTCACGCCGCCGCCGGAAGGCGAGATGGGCGCGAGCCACGTCGAAACCCTGGGTGCAAGCTATCTCGTCTCCAAAGGTGCCACGACCAGCCGCTCCGTCGACGGGCGGACGATCTACGCTCTCGGGGAATTCCGTTTCCTCTGTCTCGGCGGACGGTGGTTCGCCCGCGCCAACGTCGCGACGAGCGCATGGACAAGCGTGTCGGGGTGGTTCTCCACCGTCCTTGCGGGGGAGGACAAAACCGCGCGGCAGGCGATCATCGACCTGGAGGCGTTGCAGCGCGCACCGGAACTCCGAAAGGAAAAGGCGAGCGGACGCCACCAGCTGGGCATCGCCTCTCTCTCCTCCCAGACGCTGCTGCGCCCGGTGGAATTCGTTCCGGACCGCTTCGGCATTGCCGCGTACAGCGTCCCCGTCAACGGCAACAAAGTGTACTTCGCCTTCACCGGCGGACGCTGGCACTGGAACTCCACCGATTCCCCGCGCTGGTACCCCGTGGCCGAAGCCCGATACGACAATGTCCCCGAGACCGACGATCGTCACAAGGCCAACCGGATCGCGATCATGCTCAATCAGCTGGAGCACAGCACGGTCCTTGATGCCCACGTCAACACCGAGCGCAACGAGAAGACCGGTCTCTCACTCCTCCTTTCCGGCAGCGGTCTGCGCGCCGTCACGCGCGTCGCCCCGGCCGCCGGCACGCGTGAGCCGGTCCGGTACGCACTGGATCTGGGCGGCGGACGCACGGCGTACTTCGCGTTCATCGGAGGCCGGTGGTGCTGGAACGACACCGGCCATCCCCGGTGGTCGTCCGTGTCCCAGGATCGTTACGATTTCACCGGGATGACCGACCGTCACCGCGCCGCGAATGCGGTCGCGCAACAGCTCACTGAGATGGAGAACGGCATGACCGAAACGGTGCCGCCCCGCCCGGATGCGCGCGAACAGCTTGGTATCGCGAGTCTCTATGCGCAGACCCATCTTGGCCCCGTCACTTTCCTGCCCGACCACCTCGGCACGCCCGCCTATCGTATCCAGGCCGACGGCTACTACGTGTATTTCGCCTTCTTCGGCGGGATGTGGCACTGGAACTCCACGGGCAATCCCCGATGGTGGCTCGCAAAAGACGCCCGCTACAGCCGCGAAAACGGCGGCGAGACGCCCACGGATTCCCGCTACAAGGCCAACCAGATCGCGATCATGCTCGCGGCCATCGAGAAGAACGAACAGCCGGAGCCTCATCCCAATCCTGAGCGCAACGAGAAGACGGGCATCTCCATCCTGCTCTCCCGCACCGGTCTCGAAGCCGTCACGCGCGTCGCCCCGGCCGCCGGCACGCGTGAGCCGGTCCGGTACGCACTGGATCTGGGCGGCGGACGCACGGCGTACTTCGCGTTCATCGGAGGCCGGTGGTGCTGGAACGACACCGGCCATCCCCGGTGGTCGTCCGTGTCCCAGGGTCAGTATGATTTCACAGAGATGACCGATCGCTTCCGCGCCGCAAACGCTGTTGCCCGGCGGCTCATGACGATGGAAGCGGGGATGCGCGAACCCGATCTGCCGCGCCCGGATCAGCGTGAAGATCTGGGTGTAACCGCGCTCTTCTCACAGAACTTCCTGCGTCCCGTGACTTTCCTCCCCGATTATCTCGGCACGCCCGCCTACCGCGTTCCGGTCAACGATTTCTACGTGTACTTCGCCTTCTTCGGCGGCATGTGGCACTGGGGCTCGAGCGGCACTCCCCGCTGGTGGCTTGTCTCCGAGGATCGCTATCGCGATGTCCGCGAGACCGACGATCGCCACAAGGCCAACCAGATCGCGATCATGCTGACGGCGATTGAGAATCGCACGCCTGTTCAGCCGCATCCCAATATCGCGCTGTCGGGCGAGTTGGGCACGTCGTTCCTGCTGGCTGATGGATTTACGCAGACCGTTCCGCCGGGTGGTATCGCAATCTTCGAGAGGACGGTCAGTGGCGTGAAGATGCAGTTCGTCTGCACCGAGGGCAGGTGGTTCTGCCGGTATGGCGACGACGCCTGGGTGCGCGTCCAGAACATCTTCCGGAATCCCGATACCCATGGAGACGCTCCGGGAATCTTCAATCGCGTAACGGCGGCGATTGCGACGATGGAAGGCCGCCCCGCCCCCGTCCCGCTGCTGATGCCCTCGCTCGTGCAGACGGCCGGCGTCCGGTACCTCAGCAGCACCTGCGGCGTTCCCCGGCTCGTCAACGGGCTCACGGTTTTCAGCCGCACGATGCGGGATGAAGAGGGTAATCACCCCTGGACCGTCCAGTTCACGTTCGCCGGCGGCCGTTGGCTTTGGAAGGACGCGGGCGAAACGCAGTGGGGACATGTCGGGCGTCCCGGCGTGTACAAAGGGACGCACCCCGCTGTTGCCGCCTACAACGGCATGCGCGATATGCTCGTTGCTCTGGAAGGGGGATAAAGGGCTGCAAGATGAAATCCTTGGCACGACCGTGACGCCCTATGCGCTCGCCGAGCTGCACGGTCAGCTGGAGAAGGTGTTGCGGGAGCACGTCGGCGGGCATGGTGACTGATGCGGCGCTCCGTGGCCAAATTGGCCATAGGGTGCTTCTGTATGGCTGAAAAAGGGTTTTTGTGCTATACTGATGCGATATGTGCATGTTTCCTCCCGGTCTGATACGTGCCTGACACAATCCCGGCAGCGGCTGATGCCCTCGCGCGCGAGGTGGGCACCGGTGAGGCCCTTCCGCCTCCGCTGGAACGTCTGACCCCGGAGGCCCTGCGTGCCTACACCGCTGCATTGTTCGAACGGCCCGGCACGGAGAGTTACCGCCGTCTGATGCTCGCGTATTCCACGCGCGTGCAGCTCAACCGCTTGCGCATCTGGATGCGCCCGTCCGATGCCGAGACACAGCGCCAGCTCCGGCAGGAGGCGACGATGCAGATGTTCTACGAGTACGTGCCGGACACCGTCGTGCATTCCGTCCGCGAGATGCAAGAGTACGCCCGTGTCAGTGCACTCCTTGGCGTTACGGCCGATCCCGCACTGGAGACGCGCGCCCTGCTCCATGCCAATGACCTTCTCGGGACCGTGTCGCTGCGCACGGCGCTGGGCCAGTACGGCCAGCTCATCACGCTGCGCAATGAGCTCCGCGATCACGACGGAGCGGATGCGCCCGCGGTCTTGTCGCTGAACATCGTCATCGCGCGTCTCAAGAAATCCATCGTCGCGCGCTTCGCCATCGCCACGCCGCACACTCCGGGCAATGCCCTGCGCATCCGCACGCCGTCGCGCGTGGGGACGCCGCACCCTGCGGGAACGCGCGTACTTCCGTCCCAGATCGAAGTCCCCGTGGCGTCCTTCATCAACGCCGATACGGACAACGTCCACTACGCCGCCCTGCGCAGCGCGAACTACCTGCTCGATCTCGAAATCAGCTGGCTGATGAGCGGTTCCCCCGGCGTGCCCGGCTCCGCGCCCGACGCGCGCGGCGGCGAGCCGCTTCTGTCCGAACAACTCATGATGGACGTGCTGGAGCAGGCGCTGACCGCCAACGTGGAGGAGAGCAGGAAAGTCGCCGCCGCCGCGACACCCGGCAATCGCGAGGAGACGGAAGCCGCCCTCAAGACGCTCGCCGGCAGACGCAGGATCATCATCGCCGAAACCGTGGGCCTGATGGATCGCCTGGGCCGCGATCGTCTCGGAGCCGTTCGCCTGCTGGGCCTCCGCCACGCCGCCGATACATTCACGCGCGGACCGGACACTGGCGTCGCCGCACCGGTTGGCGACGCGCGGGCGCTCATCGAGTACATGGAGAAAGAACTGACCTCCCAGATCGCGGGCGTCCGCGCGCAGATCGACAGCATGGTCGCTCCGGCGGATGTGGCCACCCGGCTTCTTCCTGAGCGTGTGGAGGACGCCTTCAGCGGCGAGGGGCGCCGGACCGCGTTGCGCATCATGGAAGCGTTGGTGGTGGTGCGACAGGCCCCCGGCGCGCTCATCCGCCGGATTCCGGGCGTCTCCATCGTCGGCGATCTTCCGGTGGTCGGGCCCGCTCTGGGTCTCGACGCGCCCGAGAAGCGCCGTGAGGCGGTGATGGCCGAGATCCGCGAAATGATGGGCTATCCGCCCGGTTACGATCCGCTCAAGACCGAGGCCGAGAACGCGGCCGCCGGCGTGGTGCTGACCGAGGCCGACAGGATCCGTATCCACAACCGTCTCAGATCCACGCAGCGCGTCCTCAATGAGTACCGCCCGAAGTTCCTTGAGCATCAGCGCAAGATCAACGAGGACTTCGATGCCCTCACGGCGCTGCGCAGCGCCGCCCCGCCCGACAGCCTGCTCGGCACGGAACCCGCCGCGGCCGCTGAGCTCGCGCCGCATCTCGTGGGCGGGCGCGTCACGCCGGCGACGATCAAGCGCATTGCCGCGCTCCCGCCCGGTCCCGCGAAGAACGCGCTCTTCATGGCCGCGTACTTGCGCATCTTTGAGCAGGCCGAAGGGGACTGGGGTGCATACATCACTGACCTGCGCGG
>CAZFBZ010000038.1:0-1588 GCA_964517345.1 uncultured Candidatus Peribacteria bacterium
GAAGTCGTGGAGGTGCACTACGATCCCTCCAAGGTGAGCTACGAGGATCTGCTCAAGGTTTTTTGGGAGAACCACAATCCCACAACGCTCAACCGCCAGGGTCCGGATGTCGGTTCGCAATATCGCTCCGTCATCTTCTTCCACACGCCGGAGCAGGAGAAAATCGCGCTCGCCTCCAAAGAGGAGATGGGCAAGAGCGGCAAATGGGGCGGCAAGCCCGTCGTCACCCAGGTCGTTCCGGCGGCGACGTTCTACAGGGCCGAGGATTACCATCAGCAGTATCTGCGCAAGCGCGGATTGGACTCGTGCCACATGTGACGGTCGTTTACTCCTCCAGGTGAAAGTCTCCCCGGAGGTCCGTGAGAAATTTTCGATAATCGAATCCGTTGCTGCCGGTCGCCTTTGCCCCGAAGAGCATTCGCAGGCGCTGCGTAGCCGTCGGCGCTGCGGACGGCTGCGCGGGGGGCATGATCGCCAGGCGCCGTTCCAAGCCGAAGTTGGCCGCCAATCCGTTGAGTACGCGCGTCTGATTGAAGACATTGGCCAGCGTGCGGCGATAGATGTAATGCAGCGGTTCGCCCGCCGCTTCTTTCTTCAGTGCGTGGATTGCTTCTGCAGTCTGGCCCTCGTCCGGATGCAGCGGATCGATCGTGGCGCAGATCCACACTCCGTTGCGCAGGATCATCGTGAAGTTGTCCCCCCAGCCGGCGAAATCGAGGCATTCACCAGTTTTTTCCACAAAATCGATTCCCAGATTGGTGACGGAACGCATCTGCTCAGCCAGCGCCCAATCTCTGTCAGCGAGCTCAAGCGTCTGGCGCAGAAACGGGCTCTGCTGGACATTCAGGAACTCCTCGCGGTTGAAGCGCGCTCCGGGTTTCAGGCCTACGAGACACTCGCTCACCCGGGTATAGGCGTCCGGGTCCACGTTCTTCTGCAGCTCGGCGTAACCCCCGTGGATCGGGTAGTGCTCGCCCAGTAGCTCGGGGACTTCCAGCTGATGCTCAACGGTGATGCCGTGCGTCTGCCGGATATGCTGGATGGGCACATGCACCAGTTCCGGATGACTCCCGAAATGCTCCAAAAACCGTGCATGCCGCACGCGCATTTTTTGTACCTCTCCCTCCGTGTGGGCGTAACGATATTCCTTGATGATGTCCCACGGCTTGTTGCGCGACCGGAACACGGTTTTCTCGCCGCCGCGGGCAGGGGAGCCGTCGCTGCGCAGCAGCTGTTCAATGCGGCTGCCATAGAGCGCCACCAGAGGATCGGTGGTTGCCACCACGATCGTATCGGCCCGGCGCACGGTGGGGCCGGGTTGTTCGTCGTCCATCTCCTCCGCCCTTTGTCTCACCTCTTCACCGTCAGCGTCGTCTTCTCTCGGCACGAGGACAGTCGCGGGAACCAGGTTTTTCTCGGGGGCCAGAAGCAGTTCCATCGGAGACATGGTGGCTCGGGGGAAGCCGGAAGCCAGCATCGTCTTAAACGCCCCACAGGTCCATCAATCGCGGTGCCGAAACCCGCCGAGCCCTTGCGGAAGCCAGAACAAGGCCAAAAGCCCGTGACTCCGAATCCCGTCATTTCCTGG
>CAZFBZ010000038.1:1688-13376 GCA_964517345.1 uncultured Candidatus Peribacteria bacterium
CGCGTGTCCCACCAGGCGATCTTGCCGGGCGTGATTGCGTTGATGTGCGCCGCGATGTTGGTGGTGCAGTTGTTCGTCAGCGTGTTGTAGAACTCCGGATGCGTGGCGAGGTCCTTCGCGCGGCGCATCATGGAGAGGAACAGTTCCCGGACAGTCTCCTCCGGAACCGTCACCGGATAGAGATACACGTCATCGTTGCGGATGTTGCTGCGGACACGGATGACGTCGCGCTCGTCGCCGATCACGTACATCAATTCGTAGCTGCGGAGCACTCCGCCGTGCACGGTGTACTCTTCATCCTTTTCTTTCCGCGCCTCCACCGAGACCGAGACGAAGCGGTTGCCGTCGAACTCGAAGCTCATGAAGGTGTGGGCGATGCCCTCGTGTGTGCCGAACGGCTCGATGACGTACCAGGCGCGCCTGAGCTGCCGGAGGTCGTAGATCGCGTCGTAGTAGGCGGGTCGCGTGATGGTGCGGGTGAGCCAGTCGAAGTTGCGCACGTGGCGCACGGTGACGAGATTGCCGGACATCGTCACGACGGGCAGCACTGCCTGGTCCGGGGCCCAGTCGCGGTTGTTGCTGGGTTGGCGCACCGTACAGAGCAGCGCGTAGGCACAGGCAAGCAGTATCAGCAGAAGCGCGAGAACGCGCAGGAGCTTCTTCATTGCCTGATGGTAGCAGGCCCGCCGTCCGGGCGCACTCTGCTACACTGGCCGCATGCAAGGGTACTGGGTGCTCAAATCCGAGCCGGACTGTTACTCCATTGAGGACATGCGCCGCGACAAGACGGCGTTCTGGGACGGTGTGCGCAACTATCAGGCGCGTAATTTCATCCGGGATGAAATGAAAGAAGGGGACCTGTGCATTTTCTTCCATTCCAGCGCGGTCCCGCCGCACGCCGCGGGCGTCTGCAAAATTATCAAGGCTGCATCGCCCGATCCGACACAGTTCGACCCGGCTGCCGATCATTTCGACGCCGACAGCGATCCGGCGCATCCGCGCTGGTACGGCGTGGACATCGCGTTCGAGTCTATTTTCAGCCATCCGGTGCCGCTCTCCGAGATGAAGGAAAATCCGGCGCTGCGCGGCATGCAACTTCTTGCGCGCGGCAACAGGCTCTCGGTCATGCCCGCGTCCCGCGGCGAGTTCGAGACGATCGTGAAGATGGGGAGCTGATCAGGACGGGCGGTCTCGCATCAGCGCGACCAGCGTTCTTAGTTCTGTCACCGTCTCCGGCGCCACGGGTGCGTTCACCAGTGCGGCTTCGGCATTGTGCAAATGCTCAGCGATCAGCGTGCGGCCATGCTCGAGCGCGCCGGCTTTCGTGAAGAGCGCGACGGCTTCCTCCCGTTCCGTGTTGCCCAGCGCGTGTCCGCGCAGGCGCCGCAGCGTCTCCTGTTGTGCGGACGAGCCCTGTTCCGCGATGTACTGCGTGAAGACCGTGTGCTGATTTTCCTTCAGGTCGTTGAACGCCGGTTTGCCGCCCCCCTCCGGAGGCAGCACGTCGAGCAGGTCGTCCTGTATCTGGAACGCGATGCCGAGGTGCCGGCCGAATGTCTCGCAGAAGTCCATCGTCTTCTCGTCCGCGCCCGCGGCCGCGGCGCCCAGCTGCATCGGGCGGATCACCGAGTAGCGCGCGGTCTTCAGCAGGTTCTTGCGCTCCAGCGTCGCCCAGTCCGTCGAGTCGCGGGTCGTCAGGTCGATATCCAGCATCTGACCGAGGATCACTTCGCGCGTCATCGCCGAGAGAATCCCGCGCACCCGCGCCGCCCTGTCAGGTGCCAATGGCTGCCGCTTCTCGGCTGCGAGCAGCGCGTCATGGACCAGCGACAGCACAAGATCTCCGGCGAGGATGGCGTGCGATTCCGCCATGCGCGTGATGTCACCGGTGGCATTCGTCATCAGATTGCGCGCGTGCGCGTGCATGGTAGAGACGCCATGGCGCGTGTCGGCGCGGTCCATCACGTCATCGTGGATCAGTGCGAAGAGGTGAAACAGTTCGACGCCGGTTTCCAGGTGCAGATCGTCGCGGTTACCCGTTCCCTGCCGCATCACGTGCGTCAGATACGGCCGGAGACGCTTGCCGGATTCCGCAAGCGGCCGGATCTGTGCAAGGATGCTCGCAATCGTCGCATCCGCAACGATCGCATCGCAGTCCTTTAGCGCCGATTCAGTAAAAAAGAGGAGCGCAGGCGCGAAGAGCCGCTGAAAATCCGCGAGCGTCACAGGGCGAGTATAGCAGCGCTCCGCTTTTCGTTGACAGTGTCCGGCCGTGCTTTACATTCAGCATCCTCACGTTGATTCCGCCACGCCGACTATGCCTATAGGAAGACCCGCTCTGACCGACGGTCTGCAGCAATTGACTGCCTCAGGCGGGCAGGTGCGTCGCATGGTCGATGCCGCCATGAACGGTATCCGGGTCCGGCACGACAATGTCCGCGAACTGCTCAGGGAAATTGTGGAATCTTGCCGGCTCATCAACACGTATCAGAAAAATCCTCTGATGCCCCGCAGCTACGTCGGTCCGCGTTTTGAGAAATATCGCGAGGTTGCCGTGCCTCAGTATTCCGGCATTAGCCAGATCGGGCAGGGCACGGTAGAGAGGATCTGCGAACTGCTGTTTGAGATGGACGAACAGACGCGGCGGGCCGTCTACGGCGAGCTGACAAAATCACGCATCGCTTTCGCCCTCCCGGCACTCGACGCGATTCTCAGTCAGGGGGACGACGTCTCGCAGGAACGCCTGCGCGAAGTGCTGAAGATGCGCATGCTGACGACGGTCCCGCACGATATGATGCTCCTGATCGAGCCGCTCATGGCGTCGTGGGAGGTCGAAAAAGTGACGGGCGGCATACGCATCACGCGTTTTCCCGAGCGATACCCTGCAGACGCTCTGCGCGAAACCGCTGAGCGTGCGAGGCATCATCGTCTCGATTACCATCATCTGAAAGTCCTCGAAACGGCGCTGTGGCAGATGGGCAGCCCTCCCGCGGCGATGGAGGAGATCTGGCTCATCCTTCAGGGCATGGATGAAGAGGAGCGCATTGAGCGCGAGACGCGCCTGGCGGCTTTTGCGGAGAAAAGCGTTGCTGTGACGAACGGCACCGTCCCGGCCAACGGCGCTGCGGAGCGGATCACCCCCGCGGACGGTGCAACTTCCGCCGAAGCCGTTGCCACCCGCCCTCCGCGAACCCTGTCCGCCGAAGGTGTCGCCGCGGTTGACGCCGCGGGAACCCTGCTCGGACGCCAGTCGGCGGTGTTGCCAAGGGATTTGCATCGGGCCCTCATTGAGGCCGAACGGATCCTGGAGACGGTGGGCCCCCAGATTTTCCCGGCACTTGCCGACGGTCTGCGGACCGGACCGGGGCCGACATCGCAGACGGCGCTTCGGCGCGCCGCGCGCCTGTTGCATGGGGAACTGCGGCCTCTCCAGGCGTTCCGCCAGGACGCGCTGATGCGCCAGAAGCACGATCAGGACCCCGAAGAGGATCTGGTGCCGTATCTCCAGCATCTCGCCGCTTTGCACACGCTGATCATGGCGCGGTTCACCGCCTGTGCCGCCGACATCGGCGCAGACCGGCTGCAAGACGCATCCCGCGCTTTTAGCGATGCGCTCGCCGGCCTGTTCGCGGGGCATACCCAGGCTCTGTATTTCATTCACGCGCACAAGAAGCAGGACAAGCCCGCCGGGCACAACGGCACAGACGCAGGCGATGACGAGACGGTCAGCGCGTTGCGCCGCGTGCTTCAGGGACAGCAGGCGTCTGGGGCGGCGGTGGCCCGTTTCGTGGAGCAGGGCGCGACGGCCCTGGATATCCTCCGCGCCGCGGCCGCGGGCAAAAGAGACAAGTCCCAGGAGGCGTCCGTCGGGTATGTCCGCCTGCCCGATACCGTCACGGACGCGTCGCATATCGTCATCGGCGTGCACAGGAATGCCGTGGAGTCTGCTGCCGCTGTCCGATGGCAGGCCGATGCCGCGCAGCCTGTGACCATAACGTTCCAGCAGATCTCTTCGCCCCCCGTGCTTCTGGCCCAGGAAAAAATCGACGGCCCACCCCATCTGCCGGGATCACTTATCTCGCTTGAGGAGACTCTCGGAAGCGGCAGCGACGCGGTCGGGTTTGCATACGGGCGCACCCAGGCGGCAAAGTTGGATCTCCGCGAAATGCTCGATGCGGCCGCCCGCGCCAACCTTCCTGCCTTTTTCAACGCATTGCAGGTGCTCGGTATCCCGCTGCGCCTGGTCACGTTGCGCGACAGGCGTACCAGGAAAGCGGAATCGTCCTTTGTGTTTCCCCGCGCCGATGTCGAGGAGATCGGGCTCGGCACGGAGGATCCGCAACCGGCGGCGCTGGAATTGCTGATGAGTGCGGGTGTCGTGTTGCCCGAGGATCCCGTGCTCCTGCGCGTGCCCGCGCCGGCCAAGCCCGGTCACAGTGAAAAAATAGTACGGCCGCAGGATCATGAACGGGCCGCGCGCAGCTTCCTGACCGATCTCAAATTGAATGTGATGCCGCTGCATAAGGCAAAGGCGCTTCTGGCGATCGCCGGTATCACGCTGGAGAAGGGTACCCGGCACGGACGCGCGACGGATGCCATGGGGCGCGTGCGCGCGGTGGGCAACCGCGTCTTCGATGAGGGGCAGATCCCCATGGCGTTCATCATCGATACACTCTTTCATCCGCAGAGAAGCCTGTCTCCGATCGGCGACAAGCGGGCTCTTGCGGAATGGGTGGAGCAAGGGGGGACATACGCCGATCTCTGAGAAGCCGTTTTCAAGAAACACGCCGATCTGGATCGCCGCGGTCCTGTGCACTGCTATGATCCCGAGGATGTCCGGATTATTGCATATGCGCCGGGCCATTCCTTTTCTGCTCTGTGCAATATTGCTGCTGCAGAGCCTCCCCTCGTCAGGCGTATCCGCCGCCGGAACGCCCTTTCCGGACATGGAGAACGCGTGGTTTGCGTACCGCGATTCCGTCATGTTTCTCCGTGACCGCGAGGTCATCCACGGCAATCCGGACGGCACGTTCCGCCCCAAGGACGTCATCAATCGCGCCGAGTTCATCAAGCTCGTCTTCGCCGCGCGCGGCAGTACGGTGCCCGCGGGCATCAGCACGTGTTTCAAGGATCTCGATCCCGAGGCCTGGTACGGTGCCTACGTCTGCGCAGCCAACCGTCGCGGCATGGTGGACGGCTACCCTGACGGCACGTTCAGGCCGTCCGCACCGGTGAATTTCGCGGAAGCGTTGAAGATCATCGCGCAGGCGTACCATCCGGAGATCCCGTCCGCGCGGGCGGGGGAGGATTGGTACGACCCATACGCGGACGAGTTCGACCGCATCGACGTCTTCCCGCGTCATACGTATGTGCCGTGGGAGCCGATGACGCGCGAACGAGGCGCCGATCTCATTGCCCGTATTATCCGTTACGACGAGGACCGTCTCGTGCCGCGCTTGTCGCCCGGCTGCGGCAGGGCCGCGGGCACCCCGCCGTCTTCGGTACTGGTACGCGGAACGCAGCGGTCGTTTCTCCTTACTGTCCCATCCGGCTACGTCGCCAACTACCCGTCGCCGCTCATCGTCGCCTTCCACGGCCGCACCAACTCCAACGAGCAGGTGCGCGGGTACTACGGCCTCGACCGCAACGCGCGTGACTACTTCATCGCATATCCCGCGGCCATCAAGGGCGCGAACGGCTCCTTCACCTACGCCGATCCGGGAGAGTCTGGCGAGAACATGCGTGATGTCGCGTTCTTTGACGCGCTCGTCCAGACGCTCGCATCCCGGTACTGCATCGACATGGACCGGATCTTCGTTGTCGGGCACTCGCTCGGGGCGTGGATGGCGAACAGTGTGGCGTGCATCCGCGGCGGCGTGGTCCGCGGATCGGGCACGGTCGGCGGCGATTCCGTCATCATGCCCTGCGCCGGACCGACTGCCGGAATGCTGATGCATAACCCGCACGACAAGCTTGCGTCCTTTGCGTCCACCGAACGCGCCATGAACCAACGGCGCGAGGACAACGAGTGCGGCTGGGCCTCGCAGCCCGTCGAGCCGTCGCTGCTCAAGTGCCGCGAATACGACGGTTGCATCCCGTCCAGCCCGGTCGTGTGGTGCCCGCACGAACTCGACATGGATCCACAAGGGGACTATTACCCCCACAACTGGCCCCGGGAGGCGACTCCGGCCATCCTCAGATTCTTCGCAGATCTGGAACGTCCTCCGGGCGCCCCGCGTCCGGCAGTCGCCGATCCTGATGACGGCTCGACATCGTCCTTCCCCCGCAGAACTCGCACGCGGTTCCGGGACCGGGGCGACGAATAATTCTCCATCAGTTTCGTCAGGCGATGCGATGTCGCCTCTTAATCGTGTCTTAAAGAGCCCGGCCTACACTGCTCGCGGTTAACCACTTCTTCTATTTTTTTCCTTCTTACTCCCATGAAAAAGACATTTGCACTCGGCGCCGCAGCGGGCATGTCCTCGCTTGCCCTCGCCGTCCCGTTGCTTGCCCAGCTTGCCGGAGCGGCGAGCAGCGACTCGACCTCTTCCGCCACAGCGGAGAAACAGCGGCACGTTCCCACGCAGGAATGCGTGCATGCCCTTGCCGCCCACGATGACTTCATGCTCTCGGGCATGGACGCGATGGTCGCCGCCCACAAGGCTGCCACGATCGCCCACCGGGACGCGCTGAAAGCCGCGGCCGCGATCACCGATGACGCGCAGCGCGAAGCCGCAGTGAAAAAAGCCCACGAAGACCTCCGCGCCGCGATGAAAGCCGCGATGGACAGCCAGGGCGACATGAGCGCCCAGATGGAAGAACTTCACGCCGCCTGTGACGATGCAATCGGCTTCCACGGCATGATGCTGCACGGCCCCGGCCCGATGGGCGGCGGCAAGGCATTCATGATGAAGTTCCGTCATGGCCCCGGTGATCTCGCCGAGAAGCTCGGCATGACCGCCGACGAGCTGAAAGCGGCCGTCGAGAGCGGCAGGACCATCGAAGAGATTGCCGAAGAAAAGGGCATTGACCTGCCCGCACGCCCGGCCCGCGACCGCTTCATGCAGTTTGAAGAGGCTGTCCCGGCCCTCTGAGAGCCAACCAACACACATCACCGCCCCATGTCTCAAAGGCCGCGCAAGCGGCCTTTGTCGTTGCCTGGAAAAAAGACGAATCCCGATCCCGATCCTGCTAGGATGCATCCCTCAGATGACCCCGACTTCCCTCGCCTCCGGCCTCACGACCTGTCAGGAGAAGGCCCTGGATATGCTGAACCGTGAGGGCAATATTTTCCTCACAGGCGCCGCCGGAACGGGAAAAAGCTTCCTGCTGGAGCGCTATCTTGCCGATAAGCCCTCGGCGCTCTTCCCCGTCGTCGCCAGCACCGGCGCGGCGGCGGTGCTTGTCGGCGGACGGACATTCCATAGTTTCTTCGGTCTGGGCATTGGCGAAGGGGGACTGGAAGAGACCGTCGCACGCGCGCGCCGCAGCCGCAAGCTCGGCGTCCGTCTGAAAATGGCGCAGTGCGTAGTGATCGACGAAGTCTCGATGCTTTCCGGCAACACGCTTGTCGCCGCGGAACGCATCGCGCGCGAGATCCGCGAGAATGACGAACCGTGGGGCGGGCTGAGGATCATCGTCGTGGGCGATTTTGCACAGCTGCCCCCCGTGACGGCCGGCGGCCAGCAGAAGGACTGGGCGTTCCTCCACGAGGTCTGGTCTGCGAGCGATTTCCAGCCCGCGCTGCTCTCCACGGTCATGCGCACGCAGGACACGGCGTTTCTCTCCATCCTCAATGCGGTCCGTCTGGGGACCGTCACCGAGGACGTGCGGCAGTTCCTCAACAGCCGCATGCACCTGCACGATGACCTTCAGGAAGGCACGCGCCTGTATCCGCACCGCGCCAAGGCCGACGCGCACAATCACTGGCGCCTGGAACAGCTCCCCGGCATCGCGCGCGAGTTCCCGACAACCTACGAAGGCGAGGAACGCGCGATGGAATCCGCGATGCGCGCCATCCCCATCCCCGATGTCCTGCACCTCAAGCGGGGCGCGCTCGTGATGCTGCGCAAAAATGATGTCTCCGGGGAGATGCGCTACGTGAACGGCAGCCTCGGCCGCGTGCAGTCCATCGGCGAGGACACGCTGGGTGTTTCGTTGCTGACAGGCGAGGACATCGAACTGGAGCGCGAGAAGTTCTCCTACCTCAACGGTGACGGACAGGAGATCGTCATCGCGTGGAATTTCCCGGTCACGCTCGCATGGGCCAGCACGATCCACAAGGCGCAGGGCGCCTCGCTCGACCGCATGATCGTCGATCTCTCGGCGCTCTGGGAGCCGGGTCAGGCGTATGTCGCGCTCAGCCGCGTCCGCAGCGCCGAAGGGCTCTTCATCGAGCGCTGGAGCGAAAGTTCCATCCGCGCCGAACCGCTCGTGACGGAGCTCTACGACAGGCTTTCCGAGGAGATGGGCCGCTACGTGCCGCGCCCGCATTTCATCGTCCGCACGCTCTCGCATGCCAAGCCCGTCGTGGCGAACGACGATGACACGGTTGAGGCGCGCGGCCCGGGGCTCAATCGCCTCAAGCGCGCGGCGCTCATCAAGATGCTCATGCGCGAACGCGCGCCGCTGCTCGCGATGGCCGACGCGGCCAGCGTCAAACCCGAGCGTGTGCTTCTCTACATCGAAAAATTCCTGGAGGAAGGCGAAGATGTCGATCCCGGGTATCTGCTCGACGAGATCCACGACGCCGACATCATCCGCGCCGCGTTCACTGAGCTCGGCACCGTCCGGCTGCGTCCGGTGTTCGACAAACTCGGCGGCATGCACGACTTCACCGTTCTGCGCACCGTCCGCTGCGTGATGATGAAGGAAGCCTGAGCCGGATTACGCCATGCCTTTCTCCGAACGGTACGCCGCACGCAGTTCGTTGCTCAGCTGGTCGCTCAATTCTTCCTGTCCGTGGAGCGCCGCCGGCGTGTTCTGGAAGAGCGCGACGCGCCACTCGCCGCCCGCCTGCACGGCGATCAGCGACTGCACGGCGTTTACCGCGGGATCGATATCGAATTCCCCCGGATGCACCATGCCCGCGACGGCCCGCACCATCGCGGTATCCGGCGTCAGAAAGCGCACCTCGCGGATCTTCGTGATGAACGGCGCCGTCTCGTGGTGCGCGAAAATCTGGCCGACTGTCTCCATGATCTGCGTCCGTCCGTTCATCTGGCTGCCGTCGAATCCCACCATGTTGCCGTCCAGCGTCATCAGCGCCGCCATGGCCGACGCATCGCGCTTGTTCCACGCCGCGATCAACGACTGATAGAGAGAACGGACTGCGGCATCGGAAGCGGGTGCGGTCATCCGGTCCAGTGTACGTTTTCCGCCGTGAAATGAAAGCCTCGCGGAAAAGCCGCGGTCTTTTTCAGCGTCAATCCGTGGTCAGCGCGGACTGGCGTTGATACCATTAGGTATATTTCTTTCCTCCAGCACACCATGTCTTATCCCGTCATTCACTTCGAGATCCAGGCCGACGATGTCGAGCGTGCCAAGAAATTCTACGAAGCCGCCTTCGGCTGGAAGATCAGCAAAATGATGAGCGCCGACCAGGGCGGCATGGATTACTGGGGTCTCACCACCCGCGATGCCGGCACGCCGGGCATCAATGGCGGCATGTATCTCCGCTCCACCGCTGGCGAGAAGCTCACCACCTACGATTGCACCGTTCAGGTCGATGACATCGAAAAGGCGATGGCAGCCGTCAAAAAGAGCGGCGGCACCATCAAGGGCGAGAAGATGGAGATACCCGGCGTCGGCTGGTTCGCCACCGCCATCGACACCGAGGGCAACAAAGTCGGCATGATGCAGCCGACCGAGTGGAAGCCTCAGTAAGCGACTGTTTGAATCCGTCATGATCCGCGGCGCGCCCTCACCGGCGCGCTTTTTTTGTGCGAGCAGGCCGCGGACGTGGCGTGCGCCGTGCGCGATCAGGCTTTCTTTTCCCAGATGTTGACCATCCAGAAGTGGTGCCGGACGTATTGTGAAGCACGAACTCGTGCTCTTCGCCGCGCCAAGCGGGGCATGATCGGCAGTACGCGGACCATGCCCCGATTTTGGTGGCGGAAGGTTATTTTTTGAACACCAGCTTCACCTCGACCGGCACGGTCGTTTCCAGGAGCTTCTCGCCGTAGCTGTTGTTACCGATGCCGAATTCCTCACGCGGGAAGTCCACGTGCGCCGTCAGATAATCGTCGGTGATCTCGGCGTCGAACGAGATGCTCTTGGTGACGCCCTTCACAGTCAGGTCGCCCGTCACCTCATAGAGGTTGTCGCCCTTGTTCACGATGCGCGTGGACGCGAAAGTGATCTTCGGATGCGTCTCGACCGCGAAGAAATCGTCCTTCAGAAGATGGCTCTGTAGGGCTTCGGCGTCGACCGTCACGGTCGCGACGTCGATCGTGCCTTCGATTGTCGCTTTCTCCAGATTTGCGGGTTCCTCGGAGTCCAACGTCACTGTGGCTTCGTAATCGTTGAATTTGCCCTCGTGATTGATGATGTTGCTCTTTCCGGTGAACGAAATGACGCTCTGTTCGCGGTCGATCTCGCGCAGCTCGCCGCTGAACGCGGTGTCGGTTTCCGTTACGGGCGCCTTCTCGGCGTCGGTCAGGGATGACGTTTGGCACGCGCTGAGCGCCAGGAAAGACAGTGCGAGGAAGGGGAGGAATTTCTTCTGCATGATGAGAAATGGGGAAGAGAAATGGTCGGACCGCGGCGCATTCTAAAGAGACGATCCGCCTCGATCCAGTCTAGGCAGCAGAGATTAAGACGAGATTAATGCCGGGTTCTTACGCCCGCGGGCACGAGTGAATCTCCCAGGTGCACGATCCGTTGGTATTGCGAATGCAGCGCCCCGTCGGTCCCCCGATGGCGTTGCCGGTCTTGCACTGCCAGTTCGGCATCGTGGGCAGCGGACCGCAGCACGTGCCGTAATCCGCCGACGATGTCGTTGCGCCTGCCGCGCGTTCTTCCCGAGCCGAAGACGCCTGCCGGACACAGGGCCCGGTGTTGCACTGGCGGTCCGAGCAGGAAACGCGTTTCGAAATCTTCACCTTCGTCTTCACGGGCGTGTAATAGCACCGGCTCGGGAGGACTGCCGCTACGGTGGCGGAGCCCATGACGATGACCGCAATCAATCCGCATCCGGCGATGGCGGTGCAGAGCGGAAGGAGGCGGAAACGCATCATATCAGGCAGGAACATTACTCCTGTGAGAGAGATTTGTGTAGATGGCGTTATGGAACGGCTGCTCCACTCACTTCTCTGCCAGTTCCTTGAGCACCGGGAGAGCCTTTTCCCACAGGGCTTTCATGGAATCCTTCTCGCTGTCGGCGGTGTCCAGATCAACAGTGAGTTCGGTCCCGCCATCCTTGTCTGTGAGCGTGTAGTTCTCGTGCGCGCCCTTCCACGCTTCAACTTCTTTGCCTTCCGTGATTTCCTTCCCGCCCGCGACGAAGCCGAGGTGCTCGATGGACATGAATTCATGGAGCCGGTTCTCCGCGATGCGACTCACCATGCCGCCTTCGTTCTTGCCGTCCTTATCTGTCCCGAGGAACAGGATCTTCGATCCTTTGTCCCAGCTTCCTTTGTACCAGCAATTCGGAGAGAAAACCTTGGTCCATTCGCGGTACGTCTTGTC
>CAZFBZ010000039.1:0-13242 GCA_964517345.1 uncultured Candidatus Peribacteria bacterium
TCGACCTTGCGGGCGATGTCCTTGGCCAGTTTCTCCTGAGCGAGGTCGTCGATCTTCTTGGTGTCGACGAAGATGCGGATCTCGCGGCCGGCCGAGATGGCGAAGGCCTTCTGTACGCCGTCGAACGTCTTGGCGACGTCCTCCAGGGCGCGCAGGCGCTTGAAGTACTCTTCGATGCTCTCGCGGCGGGCGCCCGGGCGTGCGCCGGAGATGGCGTCCGCGGCGGCGACGATGAACGCTTCGGGCGTCTCCATCGGGATGTCCTCGTGGTGCGCGGCGATGCAGTGGATGACCTCCGGGCGGATCTTGAACCGCTTGCAGATCTCCACGCCGATCTCGACGTGCGTCCCCGACACCTCATGGTCGAGTGCCTTGCCGAGGTCGTGGAGCAGACAGCCTTCCACGACGACCATGACATTGGCGCCCATCTCCTCTGCGAGCATGCGTCCGATGTGGGCCATCTCCACCGAGTGCTTCAGCACGTTCTGACCGTAGCTGGTGCGGAAGCGCAGGCGGCCGATGATCTTGAGCAGGTCCTGCGGATACCCGGCGATGCCGAGGTCCTCGGTCGCGCGCTTGCCGAACTCCAGCATCATCTTGCCCACCTGTTCCTTCACCTTCGCCACGACCTCCTCGATCCTGGCGGGCTGGATGCGGCCGTCCTGGATGAGCTTCTCCATTGCGAGTTTGGCGACGTAGCGGCGGACGAGATCGAAGCCCGAGAGAATAATGGCGCCCGGCGTGTCATCGATGATGACGTCCACGCCTGTCGACTGCTCGAAGGCGATGATGTTTCGGCCCTCCTTGCCGATGATCTTGCCCTTGATGTCGTCGCTCGGGAGCTGCACGACGGTCGCCGTCGACTCGCTGGCGACCTCGGAGGCGTAGCGCTGCATGGCCTCGGCCATCAGGTTCTTCGCCTTCTCCTCGACTTCGTTCTCCATCTCCTCACGCTTCAGTTTGATCTGGGCGGCGAAGTGCGACGAGAACTCTTTCTCCAGCTCGGCCCACAACTGCTTCTGCGCCTCAGCCTGAGTCAGCTTGGCCGCCTTCTCGAGCGCTTCACGGTGGCGGGCAGCAGCGACCGACAGCTCGGTCTTCATGCCGTCCAGCTCGGCCTGCAATTGCGTCAAACTGCCGCGCTGGCGCTCGACTTCCTTCACTTTCTGGTCGAGGCCACGCTCCTTCTCTTCCAGCCGGCCGAGTTCCTTCTCTACCTTAGATTCCATCTCGGTGGCCTGCAGCCTGGCCTCGGAGAGGATCTCCTTGGCTTGGGTGCGTGCTTCGGATTCGGCGCTCTTGATCTGATTCCGAGCCTCATTCAAACGCGACTCGATTTTGGCGAGTGCGCGCTCCTGCTCAGTGATCTGCGCCTGGAGAGCCGCGGAGATCTTCTTACCCTTGCTGAACCAGAACCAGCCGCAGGCTAAGCCGAGCAGCACTCCCATCAGGAGTGCGAGAAAGACGACGATGTATTCCATAAGTCATGTGGGGCAGGGGATAGGTCACTCCTGCCATGATTCCGTATCTGCCTCGATCATAGGCGGCGTGATGCGCCGGATGGAGGTCGAAGCGTGATGATGATGCGGGGTGAAATCATGGGGGAGTGCCGCTCAGTGTACACCCCGGAGGTGGCGTGTCGAGCAGCCGCGTTCGCGCGGGGGTTGGAACGTGTTTTTGCTCTGTTTGAAGCCGTTTTTTCCGCATGCCGATGCGGAGGATCGCATCAGCTTCTCCCGCATACTCCCGAGTCGCGGAATGCTGTCCCTCCTGTCTGCAATTTCCGCCCGTCATATGCCCCTCCAGCTCATCCGTTACCGAGCCATTCCCGTCCTGCTCTGCGTGCTTGCCGGGGTGCAAGCCGCCTCGGCGGCGTCTGTCGTCATCAGCGAGGTGCTGTGGGCCGGGTCGGATCTCCAGGCCGCCGACGAGTGGCTGGAAATCAGTGCGCCTGCGTGCGGATCAGGCCTGGTCACATCGCTCACGGGCTGGTCCGTTACCGCGCTTAAGAGCAACGGGACAGAAGGCATCATCGCGCGGTTCGGCACCGGACAGACAATCGCCTCCGGCAGCCATCTGGTCGTCTCCCACTGGGGTGCGGACCAGTCACGCCTGCGCGACGAGCCGTTTGTGGTGTCCGCCGATATGACCCTGCTGAATACCAAACAATTGCTGCGTCTCCGGGATGCGCAGGGCGCCATCGTGGATGAAGTTGATGACGGGATCGGTAATCCCTTTGCCGGAGCCAATCCCAAGCCGCCGGAACGGAAGGCAAGCATGGAACGTATCAATCTTTGCGGTGTCGGCACCGATGCCTCCAATTGGAGAAACGCCCTGACGACCCGGGGTTTCGATGCCAGCACCGAACTGTTTGCCACACCCGGCCATGCGAACGGCACCGTTGATCCTCCTGCCGAACCGCTGCCCGTCCCCGACCCCGAGAACGTGACCGCACTGCTCTTTGCCAACAGCACCGGCATCACCCTCCGGCTCGCCTGGAATCCGGTCACGGACATTGCCGGATATCGTCTGGCATTTGATCCGATCCTGACCGATGGCTCGTCAGTGTTTACCCTGCCCTCCACGGCGACGGGCTTCGTGAAACACGTGCTTGATCCGGCAATCACGTACCATGCATTTCTTGTTGTGATCGGAGCTGATGACCGTGAATCTTATGGGACAGATATTCTCATTGAGCCCTATAGAGAAGCAGAAAGTTCGAACAATTCTTCTGAACAGTCTCTGTCTTCAAGTTCGTCGGAGCTCTCTGCATCATCCTCCGTTTTCGTCGCTCCAGTGACGCGATTTCGCATCACTGAAGTGCTGCCTAATCCCCGATCGGGCCAGCAGCAATGGGTGGAAATCCAGAACACCGGCAGCGGCACGCAATCGCTTGCAGGCTGGTCTATCGACCGCGGAGAGGGGACGACGCGATACATTTTTGCACCGACTGATCCGCAATTCGTTCCCGGGGAACTGCGTTCCTATCGTCGTGATGTGACCGACTTTGTGCTCGCGCGTACTGCGGGGTCGCTGCGACTCGTTCGTCCAACGGGAGAAGTGGAAGACAACATCGTCTATCCGGCTTTGCCACAGGATGTCAGCATTGGACGACTGCCCATGGCCGATGCCGCCGCGCGTCCGTTCTGCACGCCGACGGAAGGAGCATCCAATGCGCAGGATCCGTGGGACGCACATATCGATCTGCAAAGCGGGCAACTGCAGGGCGAGGAGAAGATCTCGCCCAACATCCAGGTGCTGCCGCTCGCGCCGGACGGCGGCACGATGATCTGTCAGGTCGACTTCGGCGACGGGACCGTCCTTCAGAGCTGTAATCCCTCCACACATTCCTATGATCAGCCAGGCTCATATGTCATCACCGTGTCCGCCGCGAACTACTGCGGCGTTTCGGTCCGGCACACGCTTTCGGCGGTTGTCACCGAATCTCCCGAAGAGCAGGAAGTGCAGGAGCAGCACTCGTCCTCTTCGCGTTCCAGTTCCTCGTCCATCCAGGTCCGGAGTCCCGACGCGCGCTTCATCCTTACGGGCATCCTCCCCAACCCCGATGGTGCCGATGGCGGGCGGGAATGGGTCGAGGTGCGGAGTCTCGGTGCCAGCGGGTCGTATGCCGATGGCTGGAGCCTGATCACCGGGAAGGGCAAAGTCTTTCAGATGGTGGGGCTGCGTTTCGGTTCCGGTGAAACACTCCGTCTGAGTGATGCACAGACGAAGCTGCTGCTTGCCAATGCGTCCGGTAGCGTGACCCTGCGGGATCCGGAGGGGGAGATAGCATCCGTCATTCGTTGGACCGATGCGAAGCCGGGCTTGGTCTATGCTCCGTCGCACACGCCTCCAGGAGGACTCTCCGCGACGGTCATCCGCGTTCCGGGTCCGGATCTGCTTGAGGTGAAACTGGATAGCGAGAAGCACAATCGTCTCGTCCGTATGCGCGGCATTGCCGTACCGTCCGCATTACAGGAGACCCGTGAAAATCTGTCGTATTTTATCAATGCATATGATTACGTATCAGCCCTTACAGAAAACAAAAATATCGAACTCTATTTTGATTCATCTGATACCGAAAGCGGTTCAGTCATCCTCGCGGACGTGCTGCTGCAGGATGGCCGGTCAATTGGCGATCTGCTCGTTACGGCGGGTCTTGCCGCGTCGGAGGACAGCCCCTCAGGCGAGGTGTATCAGCTGGGCGAGAAGGCGGCGCGCGATTCAGAGCAGGGGATCTGGGCCCTAGCGGCATCGGGCGTGCTGCTCGGACTGCCGGAGGACGGCAGCGGCGATCTGCTGATCACCGAAATTTCCGCTGCCATGCTGGCTGGTGAGGATGAATGGCTGGAGATCGGCAACGAGAGTGATCAGTTTGTCTCACTAGCAGGGTGGTCCGTGGTGCGTCCATCGGTGTCATCGGCGGTGTTCCATCTTCCTGGTTCCACCGTTCTTGAGCCCGGGGGTGTGCTACTGGTGCCACGCAGCCTTTCGCGTCTCGTTTTGCCTGATGCCGGAGGCGAGATCGAGTTGCGCTCTCCCCCGGGAGTCGCAGTTGATCGTGCCGTGTACGGTGCGGCAAAGAAAGGCCGGTCGTTCGCTCGTATGGCCGATCATCAGTGGTGTGCTACTTTCCGGCCTACGCCGGGCGCTCCGAACGTGTGTGCGTCGTCGGCATCGTCTCCCAAGCCCAGGAAAGCAGCGGCGAAGAAGACGAGCAGAAGAAAAAGCGTGCTTGCCGCATATGTCCTTTCCGGAACCGGTTCATTGGAGGAATGGCCCGCCGATGAAGAGGTGCCTGCAGGGCTTCCGTCGTCGTTCTCGTCCGGCGACATCCTCGTTCTTCTTGGTCTGTCCGGAGCGGGGAGTGCGTCAGCGGGATGGACCCTGGGACGTCGTCGGCCGGTTACAGCTTCGGCTCGTCGGTCGCCGTCGGCTGCTTGAGCATGGAGCGCAGGGCGTCGATGTCCTGGGATTCGGCGCCGCGCTCGCCTTTCTCCGCCTCCTGCTCGGTCTCGCGCTCGATTGTCGAGACTTCGGCCTTGAAGTCCGCCTGGAACTTGTTCATGTCTTTCTCGGCCTCATCAGCCAGCTGGTTCTGTTCATCGAGCGTTGCGGCCTCATCGTTATCCATCAGTGCCTGATCTTCGGTGATCGCCTCGTCGACAAGCTTCAGATCTGCTTCCAGCGCCGCCTGTTCCTCTGTGCAAAATGTGCGGATGGATTCAAGGAGATCGTCGGTTAGTTCGCCGTTGAGCAGACGTTGCACCAGGCTCTGTCGCGCCTCCTCCGTCAGACGATCAGACGCGAGGATGGCTTCCAGAAGTTTCTGGACTTTGGTGAGATTGTCGGTGTTGGTTGCGGGAGACATGAGCGGGGAGGGGGAGCGTAATCAGAATCAGGGCTGGTTGACAGGGAGGGCTGCGACCGCAGCCTGCACTTTCTTTTTCTCTTCGGCGGTCAGCAGACCTGTCCAGGTGCCGTTTACGTCGCAGAGCTCCATTTCTGCCGTTGCAGGACCGTTGGTGACGGTGCCGAAGACTTTGGCTCCGTCTTTGCGAAGTTTTGTGATTTTGCTGCCGTTGCTGAGTTCGGCAATCGTCGTTGTCGGCTGCTGTTCCGGCTGAGTCGGTGTCGTCACCGGAGAGACAGGTGCCTTGTTGGTCGTGTCATTGAAGTAGATCTTGCGCGGGTCTTCCGTGAGGCCCTTGTAGGGTTTTCCCTGCTGATCGAGCACGCGGCATGTCTGCAGGACTCCACGCACCCATGTGTTGGTTCTCGCGTACTTGATGGAGAAGATCCCGGATGCGTCGAGTTTAATGACGCCGCGGTTGCCGGCCCTATCGATGATGCGCATGTAATTGCCGTCGACTCCCAGCGTGCCGAAGTCGAGATTCTTGCCGCTGCTGAAGAGGCGCACCGGCGTGCCTGGCTGGGCCTTTTTCAGCTGCGCGATGCGATCTTCCATTCTGTCCGGGTTACGATCGTCAGCCTCGCCTTCGTAAAGCTCCTTGTAGAGCTGGGCAGCGACGCCGTTGCGGCGGTTCATCTCGATCGCGCCCAGGTTCGCTCGGCCGACCGCGCCGATGGAGTAGAGGAGGGCGGGGGCGGGGCCAACCAGGAAGGAGAGTCCCACGGCACCCGCGCCTCCGGCCAGCCATCCGCTGAATTCCTTCCACGACATGTTGTTATCTTTGACGGCGAGACGGCGGATTTTCTGACTGATGCCGCGTGTGGCCACGTCCTTCACCGCCGAGGGCAGTTTGGAAGTGTATTCGATCAGCTTGTCGAGCGCCGCGGTGTTGCCGTTGATGGTGCTGGAAAGCATCTGGGCAAACTCGGCGAGCGCCGCGGGATTATGGCGCACCAGCCAGTCGCGCACGTCGGCGATAATTTTTTTGTATTCCTCCATGATGCGGCCCTCGGGCGTTTCCTTGATGCGGGTGACGAGCTCTCCCTCGAGCTCCTTGGTCACCTTCATCTGCTCCTTGAGTGACTCGAGTCCGGTGATGATCTCGTTGCGCTCGGCACCGTAGGCCCAACCGCCGACGTCTTTGATCTCCTTGAGGCGATCCTGCAGCTTGACCTGTTCGGCCGTGAGCGCTTCGACGTGCTTGCCGCACAGTGCTTTCTTTTCCAGCAGGTCCTTGAGGCTGGCCCGGCACCACTCTGCTGCGTTTTGGATGCCTTTCTGCCCCTTGTAGTAGGCCTCGCCGAGACGCTGGCTGGCGATTTTTTTCTTCAGATCAATGCCTTCAGACATGATCGCTTCCAAATTTCCCTTCATGGCCTCCTGGCGATTGCCCATCGTGCCCAGGGATAGAATCCGTTTCCACGACATGCCCGAGACGTCCTTCATCTTGGCGAGCGTGTCTTTTTCCACCAGACCGATGCGCGTCGTCGGCGGGACGTTTGTGCCCTGTGTGGTGCCGTATGCGGCTTCCACGGCGGCATCCGCCTCGTCGTGGGTGTTCGGTCCGCCCTGCAATCCCAGCAGACGGCGTTCGCCGGGAACGTGGCGGAAGGGTGTGTGTGAGAGTGTGCGCATTTCTCCTCATTGTAGCACAAAATTCCCGTTCCGAGAAGGTCATGCGGTGGGGCCGAACAGATGCTTGGCTGCGAAGCCAAAATGAGGTAAAATACTCGGATACATCCATATCTCTCACTGATGACCAGCTGGCGTCCCATGGACGGCTTTACCGTCGCGGACACGCATCGTCTGATCTTCCAGACGACGTCCGAAAGCCGTGCGCAGGCGCATGAGAACGCCGAGCGCGACGCGAGCGGCAAAAGCAGCGGGGGCGCCGCGAACGAGATCGAGGCGGCGCAGCAGGAGGACGATGATTTCAAGCTGCGTGTCGCCGGAAAGACCGAGTACTGGTTCGGCAGTGTCAGTGCGACCAAGGCCGAAATCCTGCGCGAGTCCGAGAAGCGCATGGTGACGGAGTACCCCGATCTCGCCGCGAGCTGGTTCGACATCGTCAATCCCGCCAAGCGCCGCGCCCGTCATAACGTGCAATACCGCATGGCCCGCGATCTCACGAAGCAACTCTCCGAGCTGGAACAGTCCAAGGGCCGCGAGGCAGCGGAGCTCGAGAACAAGTTCGCCGCGCTCGAAGGGGGCATGTCGGCCGAGACGGTGACCGTCCGCAAGAACGGCAAGAAAAAAGTGACGCGCGTGCAGAAGAAGCTTGCCGAAGTCGAGAAGCAGCTTGCTGAAGAAGCCGGGCCTGACAACTCCGGCGAAATGCCTCCCGAGGCGAAGAAGGCGATGGATGCCGAACTGATTCTGCGCAAGGACCTCATCCGCCGCGGCATTGTCTCGCCCGCCGATCTCAAGCGCGTGTTCGAGGAGAATTCCAAGGCCGGATACTTCGGCAACACCGAGCTGGATCGCCTGATTCAGAGCGACCCCGGCCTCGCCAAAGAGCCCGATCTGCAGACGAAATACCTGCATTACGCCAGTCTCCTGCGCTCCGGACATTTCTTCGGCAACCAGCAACGCTGGTACCGCGCGCTCTTCCTCACCGACGGCGGCCGGCCGGATTTCAGCCTCAAGAGCCGGCTGCGGTACGTGAAAGAATATCCGGTGATCGAGGGCACCGAGGCGAAGGTCGCCCTGCCCGGCATGCCTGTGAAAACGCTCTACGCCAAGGGCCGTTCCAGCGACGGCGCCCGCGTGGAGTACGAGGAGCCCGGCGATAAGAAGATCCGCTACAGCGTCTTCCCGGCAGATGTAGAGAACGGCGAGGGCTACATCGTGTACAAAGGCCCCGACGGCAAGACGCGCGAAACAAAACTCACCGACGACAACTTCCGTATTTCCCTCCAGCAAGCCGCATGAGCCCCACTCCCAACAACAGCAAGGCTTCCTTCGATCTCGATACGCTCGAGGATGCCATCGCCACGGCGGATATCGACGACACGGAGCGCACAAGCCTGTACGACGCCCTGGATAAGGAGTTGGAGGCGTCCGGCGAGAGCGAAGATTTCGTCCTCTCCACCGAGCTGCGCAACCGGTTCCGCGCGCTCTTCGGACAGCAGCGTGAGCACTTCAAGAACGAGCGTCTGGCCAGTGAGGCCCGCGTAAAACTGTACGACGCCGAAGCCGATGCGCCGCTGGAGGCGACAGCCGAGGAGGAAGTCGAGGCCAAAGACAACATCGATGGATTGCGCGCGGGTAAAGCACGTCTGTATCAGGAATTCATGACCTCGCAGGCACAGGGCGACAAAGCCCGCGAGGCGGCTCACGAGGCGGGCAAAGGCCAGGATATCGAAGCGATCATGCGCGACCTCGGTCAGAATCCGCCGGCCAAGAAGGCCGCATAAAGAAGGAGGAACGGATGAACTGATCTCGGGCACCGACTTTTCCGCTGAGGGCAGTGCTCCGTGAGCATCAGCCCGACTTTTCTTGCTTCGCCAGATTGACTTTCCGGCCTAGGGATTTATCTTATCCGCCAATTTTTCCCCCATGTCTATATGGCAGAAGCTCTGTCCACTGCAGTCGTTCCCGTTGATGCGGAGTCGTCTCTGCATATTGCTGCCACCACGAGGACGCTTCCTCAGATCGGCAAAATCCATGACCTGACTGCTCGGCTCGAGCGTCTTGTTGATGCACGCCTCGGCGAAGGCATACTCCTGACCCGCGACGAGGTTGAAGACCTCCTCGACGGTCTTGGCATTCTCGCCCAGCAGGTTGTAGCCGCCGCCGGCAGAAGGGAGGACATCGATGCCGCGGGTATCACTCTCTTCAACAAGGTTGTTGCCGGTTCCCATGCCCGTGTGCATAAAGAGGCAGCCTATGCCTTCTATGATGCTGCAAACGAGCGTGCCACCGAAGTCGCCCCGTCCGTAGACGCCACGCGCTTCCGCGGAGATCTTATTGCCCAGATCCGGAGCCTGCGTCCCGAGTCTGTTGAAGCGGCACGCGTCGCCCGCCGCGCACGTCCGGCTGCGTCGATCGATAGCCCGTTCGGTTCTGTGGAGCAGCGTGAAGTCGTCAGTGCTGATCCTGTCGATGCGACGGCTCCGGTTCCCGGTGCCGAGAATAATGCATTCTACGATTATGCCGAACGCGTGGTCGCAGCCATCAGCGACCGCCATCTCCAGCAGCTCCTCGTCGATACGCTGAGCTGCGCGGATGAAGGCCAGCGAAACAAGGAGATCCACAAGCTTCTGAACCATGTCTGCGACTCCGCGGTTCCGAGAATCGTCGCCCCGGCCGCAAGCCGCGATGCCCGCACGCGCGTTCGCGATATCATCGAGAACTTCCTCGGCGGCATCCGCAGGGGAACCCGCCCGAACCCGTACATGCTCTCCGTGTCTGGACAGTTCGTCATTGGCGCCCTCCCCGAAGGTCTTCCGGTCGAGCTGACGGCTGAAGAACTCGCCGATCCCGTGAGGATCGCTGACGCATACCGCAAACTGATCGCCACCCGCCAGCCTCCACAGGCTCCCAAGCTTGCCGTGGACGGATCCACCGCCATCGCCATCCGCGATGTGGGAGGACAGCGCGGACAGAGCTTCAAAGGAAACATTGTCTTCCGTCTCGGCACCGGCGGCGTCATTGAGCTCACCGATATCGAACTCGATTCGCCCGAGCCCGTTCTTGATCGCGGTGCCGTTGTCACCCTCGCCAATCAGTGGCAGCTCGCCCACCCCACCGATGTGATGGATCTGGCCGTTGCCCGCGGCGTCATCGGCACCACCGTGGATGCCAAACTGCTCGACCAGGCCGCTCAGGTCATGGTCGACCACATCACGACTCTTCGCACTCCGGTCTTGAACCGTGGTGACGTCATCGCTGCTGCAGAGCTCTGGGCCGGCACAAATGACGCCGCCGTTACCTTCGGCGATGCCGAGGCTCGGGCCGTCTTGGCGACCGTCGTGGATCCTGCCGTCCTCGACGAGGGCGTGCAGTTGATGATCCAGCAGGTCGGTATCCTCCGCGGCACCGTTCTCGACACCGAGGCGGTCAATACCGCCGCCGACGCCTGGCAGGCCGCACACGCTGCAGATGTCATCGATGATGCCGCAGCCCGCCCCGTTATCACCGCTCTTACTCCAGCCATCCCGGCTGCCCTGGTCGATCAGGCTGTTCTGGCGATGATCGCCCGCGTGACCCACCTCCGCACACCGGTCCCGGCACCCGTCGTTACCCCCCGTACCCTGACTGATTCCGAGCAGCGCATCGCCGCCGTGCACATGGTGACGAATGAGTCGGACCGCCCTGTCGGCACCTACGGCTATGCCAAAGATGAGATCATCAACAGCATCGTCATGCTGCCGGTCGGCCGCCGCTCCGAGATCAACATGTACCTGGCGAACTCCGCGGTGCAGGTGACCCTGTATCGCGATGATGCCGGCGAACTGTGCATCGTCGATGAGCACGGTCATCGTCCGTCGACCATGCGCGGTATCACCGATCTGCCGAGGACCATCATGGCCGATCCGCTCAAGTATCTCAGCGTCCGCCGAGTGCGCACCACGCCCGAGGGCGGGGAGGGGCAAGAGGTCATCGAGGCTTACATTGAAGCCTAAATAGCGTAAATCGGTTCCGGCCACGATTCCCCATAAAACTCGGGGAAAGTGGCCGGAATCGTTGAAAGCTGCTATAATCCTTCCAATTATGGCAACCCGCAAATCCAATGGCTTTGAGGGCTTGGATGATCAGGTACTGCTCCAGCAGACCGCAGAGCAGGCGCGTGAAATGATTACGGAGACGGTGGACGAAGCGAACATTGTGGCGCTGCGCGCTTTCTGCGACCGCGCTGATGCGGTTCTTGGAGATTTGGCGCGCTTTCGTGCCAGCATCGAGCGCCTGAAACTGCCGGTTCGTCTGGCTCCCGTACAGGAGATCGAGGTCAATCTGCGCGCGCGCGTCATCCAGTACCGCAAGATCATCGGTCAGCAGGAGGATCCCCTCGTGGCACGATTGGAACAACTCGAGCGTCTTCTCGGTGCACAAGGTAACCAATTGGAACAGGTGCTCGCGGGCATGGCCCTCGGCGGCGCGCTGGAATCACCCGAAGCGCCTCCGGGACTCGACATGACTGTGGTGAACCGTGTCGCCGAAGAGTGGAACGCCGCGAATCTGACGGTGACCTTGAACATGGATCTCGCTCGTGCTGCTCTTGGTACGCAGGTGCCGCCTGAGCAGCTGGATGCCTCGGCCCGTGCGATGATCGCCCGTGTGAGCGCGCTGCGCGCCGCCCCGCCTGAAGCCGAAATGCCGGTTCCCGTCCTGAACCCCCGCGCTGTGCGTGTCATCGCCGATAACTGGGAGGCCGCCAACGAGGGTGTGGCGCTGACCGAAGACCTTGCCCGTGAGGCTCTGAGAGATGGCGGCATCGATGAGACGCTGTTCGACACAGCCATCCCGCTGATGATCGCCCGCGTGACTGAACTGCGCACCGAGCCGGAGGCCACCGAAACCGATCCCGCAACGATCGCCATCCCGGCCGTCGAGGCCCTCATGCGCGAGCGCATGGATCGTGATGAAGAGTCGTTGCCCGATGATGCCGCGTTGCGCGCGACACTCGCCACTGCCGGCATCGCCGACACCGCCGCGCAGGATACCGTGCTCACCGCCTGCCGCGACCGCGCGCAGGAATTCGTCACTGCCCGCGTGGAACTCCGCCGCATTGCGACGGACCGGTGCTCCGCGGTTCTTACTCCCCGCCGCGTTGCCCTGAATTCCGAGCCGTTGCAGCCCGACGAGATCGAGACAGATCTGCGCGCCGCCGGAGTGACGGACGCTGATCTGCCCGCCGGCGTGCGGATCTTCACCGCACGCATGACCGCGCTGCTGGCGCCCGTCGGAAATCTGCGCGCGACCATTACCGCCCGCTGCGATACGGTCATGGATGCCCGCCGTCTCGATCTCAACGATACGCCTCTTGGAGACGCCGAGATCGACGCGGAAATCGCCGCAATCGTGGTGCGCCCCGACATGCAGGCTCCGGCTGCCGCAGTGTTCCGCGATCACATGCAGACGCGTCTCCTGCAGATCCGTCAGGAGCGCCAGCGCGTCATCGACGCCTGCGATCTCGTCATGAACCCGCGTGTCCAGGCCCTTGATCTCACCCAGCTCGATCCCGTTGCCCTGCGCGCCGCCGCAGTTGCCAGCGTAACGGAGGCCGGCCAGCACAACGCCGCCATTATTCTCTTTGCCCGCCGGATGACCGAGCGCATCGCCGAGGTCCGTGCCCATCGCGGCACTGTCGCAGGTGCAGCCGATGTTCTTCTGGATCCGCAAGTCGCGGCTCTCAATCCCGCGATCCTCGCCGACCCCGTCATTCTTGCCGCTGTCCGGGACGCACTTGCCGATCCCGCGATGCACGCCGAAGGCGAAGTCGTCTTCCGCGAACGTATGCGTGTCATCCTCGATGACATCCGCCAGATGCGCCAGCTCGTCACCGATGACTGCGAGTCCGTCATGCGCCCGCGCCTGACGGCCGAAAACACCACGCCTCTTGATCCCACGTTCATCCAGGGACGCGTCGCCACGGTGTTGCTGGATACGCGGATGCACCCGGCCGCCATCACGATGTACACCGCACGCATGACAGAGATGATCGCCGAGTACAACCGGTTCTGCGCCCGCGTCCGGGGCATCGCTAACGCATTTATGGATGCACGCATTCTCGCTGGCAACGACAGTCTTCCGGCCGAGGCGGACATCGTCGCGCAATTGAATCTGCAGGGCATCAATGATCCGGACGAGGTGTACATCGCGCAGGG
>CAZFBZ010000040.1:0-12850 GCA_964517345.1 uncultured Candidatus Peribacteria bacterium
CCCGAGATCGTCTACTGCGAAAAATGCTTCCTTGCTTCCCTTTCCTAATCATGAAAAAGAATTGCACCCAGTGCCAGCAGGACTTCGAGATCACCGACGACGACATCGCGTTCTACGCCGAAATCTCTCCGGTGTTCGGCGGCAAGAAACAGCCGATCCCCCCTCCCACGCTCTGTCCCCAATGCCGGATGCAGCGGCGTCTCGCGTGGCGCAACGAGAAGCGCCTGTATCACCGCAAGTGCGACATGACGGGGAAGCAGATCATCTCGATTTACGCGCAGGACAAGCCGTACACGGTCTACGAGCACCGCGAGTGGTATTCGGACAAGTGGGATGCGTTGTCTTACGGGAAAGACTTCGATTTCTCGCGGCCGTTCTTTGAGCAGATGGATGAACTGCTTCGTGCCGTTCCCATGCGTTCGGTGAATTTGCAGGCGGAGAACGAGAACTGCGAGTATACGAACCTTTCGACCCGCAATCGCAACTGTTATCTCATTTTCGCCGCGAACGACAACGAGGACTCCTACTACAGTACGTATCTGCACCGGAGCAAAAACGTCATCGACTGCTTCTTCACGTTCGATTGCGAGCTGTGTTACGAATGCATCGATTGCTACGGCTGCCAGCGCCTCCAACACTCGCAATACTGTGAGAGTTGCAGCGAATCGCACTATCTCTTCTCGTGCCGGAGCTGCACGGACTGCCTCGGCTGCGTGAATCTGGTACAGAAAAAACATCATGTCCTCAACAAGCCCTATTCCCCGGCCGACTACGCGCAAATCCTCTCGGATGTGCGGTCGGATCCGGCTATCCGCGAACGATTCCTGAAGGAATTCGAGAAACTGAAGCTGTCGCTGCCGCGCAAAAGCTACGCCGGCATCAGTAACGAGGACGTGAGCGGCGATCATCTGTCCTGCTGCAAGAACGTCCGGCACAGCTTCGACTGCACGTATCTGGAAGACTGCAAATACTGCACCTGGTTCCACCGGGGCAGGAAATGCTGGGACTGCTACGCGTGGGGCCTCACCGGCGAACTCGGCTACGAAAATCATCTCACCGGGAACAGGTTTTACAATGTGCTCTTCAGCGAATCCTGCTGGAACGATGTCTCCAATCTGCTGTATTGCCGCTACTGCCTGGACGGATGCAAGGACTGTTTCGGCTGCGTGAGCATGCGCCAGAAGCAGTACTGCATCTTCAATAAGCAGTACACGAAAGACGAGTACGAAGCACTCGTGCCCAAAATCATCGAGCACATGACGAAGACCGGCGAGTGGGGCGAATTTTTTCCGCATGCGCTCTCGCCCTACGGCTACAACGAGACGGTCGCACAGGAATACTTCCCGCTGACCGAAGAGGAAACCCGCGCGAAAGGCTGGAACTGGCAGGCGGAGGAAAAGCAGACCGAGGCCTATCTCGGACCGATCCCGGAGGTTCCCGCGACGATCGAGGAAGTGACCGACGACATCTGCAAGCGCGTCCTGGTCTGCGAAACGACACACAAGCCATACAAGATCATCCCGCAGGAACTGCGGATCTACCGGCTGCTCGGGATTCCGCTGCCGCGCAAATGTTTCGACCAGCGACATAAGGAACGGCTCCAAAGGCGCAATCCCCGCCGTCTCTGGTCACGGACATGCATGCAGTGTCAGACGGCGATCGAGACGAGCTATGCGCCGGACGGGCCCGAAATCGTCTACTGCGAAAGTTGCTATCTCTCCTCCATCTCATGATAGGAATTCGCGCTCAAATGGGCTATAATCCTTAGATAATTATGAGCCTTCGTCACCTCCACATCGTCGTCCCGCAGGGCACCACGGGAAGCGCCAAGACGGAATCGAAATTCCAGGAACTGCTCATCAACCTGCGCAACACCGTGACGGGCAAGCGCGTCGCGCTGGAGTGCCTGGGCCAGGCGCAGTACACGTACTTCTATATCACGGTGGAGGAGGGCTTGCTCGAGACCGTGGAGGGCCTCGTGTATGCAACGTATCCGGATGCAGAAATCAAAGAGACGCGCGATTACACCAGCGCGTTTGACCCGAAGATCCAGGCGATCGCGGGCGCGACGCTCGGCCTGCACCACTCCGACGTGTATCCCATCAAGACGTACACGGATTTCGAAGAGGACAGCGCCTCGCGTCTCTTTGCCGTCATCTCCAAGATCGGCATCGGCGACCAGATGTGGGTGCAGATCATCGCGGAGCCGCAGGATGACACCGGCTGGTATCATTTTCGCCGCAAGTGGAAGCTGCGTTTCACGGATCTCATGCATTTCTTCAGCATCCGCGACCGCGTGCGCGAGGGCGGACGGAAGGGCATCGGCGCCGTGCGTCACGCCAAGGCCAAAGAGAAAGTGGAAGTGAAGCCATACACGGTGAGCATCCGCGTCGGCTACGTAGCGGAAAACGAAGCGACGGCGCTGCGCAAACTGGAAGCGGCCGTCTCGAGCTTCGGACAGTTCAGCGACCGCGACATCAACGGCCTGCACGCCGTCCAGAAAATGACGGGCCAGCGGTTCGTGGACGCGTACAAATCGCGCACGCACGCGCAGCCGATGATGATGAACGCCAAAGAGGTGGCGACGCTGTACCACTACCCCAACGCCGATGCCGTGCCGCATGTGGTGCACGTGCTCGCCCGCAAATCCGAACCCCCGCAGGATTTGCCGAAAGCCGGCGATAAAGATGTAAGCGCGTTCGGCGTGACGAACTATCACAACAACTTCGTGCCGTTTGGCATCCGCCGCGCGGACCGCCGCCGTCACTTGTACGCGGTGGGCAAATCCGGCTCCGGCAAGAGCAAAATGCTGGAACTGCTGATTCAGGAGGACATCAAGAACGGCGAGGGCGTGGCCGTTCTGGACCCGCACGGCGACCTCGTCGATAACGTGCTGCGGTTCATCCCGAAAGAGCGCGTCAAAGACGTCGTGCTCCTCAACCCCGCCGACACGGAATTCCCGATTGCCTTCAACCCGCTCGAAAAAGTGGACGAGGCATACAAGATGCAGCTGACCGTCGGCTTCCTGGACATCTTCAAGAAGCTCTTCGGCGGCAACTGGTCCTACCGCCTGGAGCACGTGCTGCGCTACACGACGCTCGCGCTCCTCGACAGCCCCAACACGACGGTGCTCAGCATTCTCAAAATGCTCACGGACAAGAACTACCGCCAGACGATCGTCTCGCGCATCCAGGACTCGGTGGTGAAGAGCTTCTGGGTGTCGGAGTTCGCCGCGTGGAGCGAGAAGTTCGACGCCGAGGCCATCACGCCGCTGCTCAACAAAGTCGGCCAGTTCGTCGCGACGAACATGATCCGCAACATGGTCGGCCAGCCGGTCACGCACTTCAACATCCGCGACATCATGGACAACAAGAAGATCCTCCTGATGAAAGTCAGCAAAGGGCTTCTGGGAGAGGAAAACGCGTCGCTTGTGGGTTCGATGATCATCACGAAGCTCTATCAGGCGGCGATGAGCCGCGCCGACACGCCGGAAGAGCAGCGCACGGACTTCTACTTCTACGTCGATGAATTCCAGAACTTCGCGACGGACACGTTCACCGAAATCCTCTCCGAGGCGCGCAAGTACCGCCTGAACCTGACAATCGCGCACCAGTACATGGGCCAGCTCTCCCCGACCGTCCGCAAGACCGTCTTCGGCAACGTGGGTTCGATGATCAGCTTCCGCGTCGGCGCCGAGGACGCCGCGATCCTCGCCGAGGAGTACAACCCGGTCTTCAAAGAGCGCGACATCATCAACCTCGGTGTCCGCGAGTTCTACATCAAGATGTCGGTGAACGGCGAACTGCGCGAGGCGTTCTCGGGCCGCACGCTCGACGCGCCCAAGCAGCAAAAAGACTACACGCAGGAGATCATCGCGGAATCGCGCAAGAAGTACTGCCTGCCCCGTGCCGATGCCGAAGCGCTTCTGAAGCGCTGGGATGAGGGCCAGACGGAGGAATCCGTCTCGCCGCAGGAGATGCTGGATAAGCCGTTTGAGGAGCCGTTGCTGTAACCCTGTCTGTCATGCTTCGACGGTTTTTGTCGTGGTTCGACTACGCTCACCATGACAAAAAACCATGCGACAAAAATGTTGTCATCCTGAGCGTAGTCGAAGGATGACAGTCAAAAAAAACCAGAACATCGGTAAGGATGGGCTGACGCATCCGTCACACAGGCACCTACCTTTTTCCCCATTCCCTATGCTCACCATGACTCCAGCCAAAAATCGCCAGTCCACGGGAAAGTCGAGGAGGGGTTTCGCCAGCATGGATCCCGACCGTCAGCGGGCGATTGCCAGCAAAGGAGGCAAAGCCGCACACGCCGCCGGCCGCGCCCATGAATGGACCTCGAAAGAGGCCGCCGAGGCGGGACGCAAAGGCGGTTCGCGCTGATCACTCGCCCGTCAGCCGGTGCCGCTCCTCATCGTAGAGCGCAATGAGACGCTTGAGTGCGTCCGGCACGGCCGGCCACGTGAACGCATCAATCGTCGTGAGCGGCATGATTTTGGAAGACGTACTCGTCAGGAACGCCCCGTCGTAGGAGCCGATATCCGCGAGCGCAACGGGCGCTTCGTCGTATCCGAAGCCGTTGTTGCGCGCGGCTGCCAACACGTGGCGGCGCGTGACGCCTTCCAGCACATCTTTGGCGGGTGGCGAATGGATGACGTCGCCTTTGATCGCGAAGAAGTTCGTGCGCGTGCCTTCGGTGATGCACCCATCGCGGTTGATGAAGAGCGCGTCATAGCAGCCTTTGGCCTTGGCCTCGCGATACGCGTAGTAGCTGGGAAACATGTTGAGCGTTTTGGCCTGCGGGAAGAGCCGTTCGTAGGAGAAGCTGACCGCAGAGGCGCCACGCGCGTAGAGGCGCTTGTCCGGAAACAGCGGCGCAAGCGGCAGCACGCAGAGTTCTGTACGCGCCGGATCGCGGGCGCCTATGAGAAGGACTTTCAGATTGAAGACGCCGTCGCCGGTTTTCGTGACGAGCTCATTGATGGCAGCGGTGACGGACGCGGCATCGAACCGGTGTTCGAGGCCGATGATCCTGGCCGACTCCATGAGGCGTTCGACATGTTCCGCGAGGAAGTTCGCTTTGCCGCCTGAGGCGCGGATCGTCTCGTACACGCCGAATCCGTAGGCATACTCGATATTGGCGAGTCCGATGACTGCCTCGGAAGCGGGACGCAGTTCGCCGTTGCGGGAGTACCATGCGAAATCCATGCCTGAAGCATACCCTTTGCTGCTCAACGCAGCACCGTCACCGACCAGGCCAGCAGGAAGAGCTGGGCCCACCAGCAGAGGAAGGACAGGAGGAAGCTGAGAAGGATAACGCGCTGCATCTCCATAGGCAGGAGTTCGCCGGAGCGTCCTTCCTTCTCCTGGCGCAACAGGTAGGGGCTGATGGTAAACGTCAGATAGAGACCGTTGACCACGAGGATGACGCCGATCACCGCCTGCAGCGGGGCCGTCCTGTCGAAGCCTGTAGGGCCGTAAAGCAGCGCGCCGCCCAGCGTCGCGACGATCAGGCCGATCCAGATCAGCGGCTTGGTGATCTTATGGGTGCGGATGGTCGCTTCTTTCCAGTAGGACGACGTGCGCCCGAGCAACGCGTGAATATCGATGACCGTCACGCCGCCGAGTCCGATGACCATGCCGGTGATCGACACGGCGAGTCCGATGAATTCGAGCCACGCGGCACCCGAGATGCCTCCGGGAGGGAAAAACGAGGAAAACATGTCCCCATTGCACCACAAAAAAAGTCGGGATGCACCGTTTCGCGGTGGCGGGATGGAGTTTATGCTGCCCGCATGCGCCGTCCGCTTGTTCTCGCGTTTCTCGTCCTGCTGGTACCGCTGATCGCTTCGGCAGCCGATCTTGGCGTGACAGCCTCGCCGCCCTGCGCCGTGCGCTCAGACAAGAACCGCGGCCTGCGTCCGGACGCCCGGCTGGGTCCCACCGCCATCGCCGCACTGTCGCGCCGCATGAAACGCTCAGCGTGCAATGCGGCCGCTTCATCATCCGTGAAACCCCGGCCGACATCCTCCAGTTCATCGTCGCGTCCCTCCGCCCGTGCCTCGTCCGGCATCACACTGTCGACAACTGCAACGATCTCGGAAATCCCCGTGCGCCGCGGCACGCGTCAGGCGGTCTTTTTGCCGCTCACCATTCGCGCGTCATGCGGACGCAATGCCGAAATGACGTCGCTGATCCTCACGCATCATGGCACAGGCACCGCCCTGGACGTCGCCAATATCCTGCCGCTCATCGAGGGGGAATCGGCGGGAGCCGTCGCCTACGATCCGCTGAAACAACGCTGGAACGTCACGTTCGACCCGCCGCTCTTCATCCCCAGCTGCTCATCGGTTCTGATGACCGTCATCGGCGACATCCCTACCCGCGCCCGGCCGCTCGGGGATCACCAGATCGCGGTCGACATGTCGGCCCACGTCGGCACGGTCTCAGCGTCCGTGGGAGGAGATTTCCCCATCCGGGGACCGCTCTACCGGGTGCGCTGATTACTTCGCCTCGACCTCGAAGCGCGTGAGGATGACGTTTTGCCTGTGCCGGAACTGTCCGAAGATGATATAGCGGCCCGGAGCCGGGAACATTGCATATGCGTCGATATCCGGACCGAAGCGGTCGGGCTGGTACGCCTGGAAGTGCTGGTTGATGACCTCGCGGTTGGCGACCAGGCGTTCGTTCCACGGCATCGGCAGTTCGCCGTGAACGTGGAAGAACGCGCGCGTGTCCTCACTCACGATACCCAGGTGCATAGGCGCCGAGAGGTACGTCTGCAGGTCGGTAACGGGCTGATTGTCGCGGAAAATCGAGTACGACAGGCGCTGGATTCCTCCGCCGGACTGCAGCGGCTCGGGGAGGCGCAGGCGAACCTCGTACCCGTCGACCTGTTGCACGCGCGCGTAGTCGGGCGCGGAGAATGCGGCGGCTGGCGTATCCCCGACTGTCAGATAGAACTGCTGCGTGAACTGCTGTCCACGGATCGTGAAGTCGATGGCGATCAGATAGCGCCCCGCCAGCGGGAACGTCGCGCGCACGGGGAAGACGGCGGAGGCGAGCATCGCGGGCGTGACCGGACCGAGATCTTCGGGATGGAGGTGCAGATAGGTGCGTAGATCGGACCCGACGACGATGGCGTGCAGGATGCGATCATGCTCGCGGACCAGCTCTTTCACCGGGTTACCGTCCTCGTCACGGAGCGTGAACCGCAGAGTGACGGGCTGACCCGGGCGCGGAAGCGCGGGCTCGGCGGCCATCTCGGCAACAGCATGGGCCGGACGCATGAACCAGTTGTACTCGCGCGCGTCGGGGAAGTGATACTGCCCCTGTCCCATGCCGGTCATGCAGCCCATCGAGGCGATGTTGGACGTGGCTCGTCCCGCCCGCATCGGCACGCTCTCGTGCCACATGTTCTTGAAGTACGCGCATGCACCCTGCAGTCCCCCATGGGCATGGGAATCCAGCGATGACGCCAGGAACACGATCAGTACAAGATCGACCAGCAGGATCGCCGTGACCGTGCCGGGCGCGGCTTTGAGCGGCGGCTCTGCAATGAGCGTTTGCGGCAACCCAAGAGCAAGATTCTGCAGGCGCCGCGCGCGCATAAGGAGGAAGGACGACGCAGCGAGAATGACAGCGGCCAACAGTAGCAGGACCCCCTCAAAGACGCCGAACCCGCGCGAGACCGAGCCGGTGCGGGCAGCCAGAATGTCTTCGGGATAGCGGACAGTGAAGGATGCCACAGCGTCGTATGCACTCTCGCGCCGGGCGTTGACGTTGATGGTCCACGCGCCCGGGGGCGTGAGGGCCGACATCGGGAAGACATATCCGACGTCAAAGCGCTTCTCGAGCGTGGCGACCAGCGGCCCGATGTCTTCCTCGGCATTGGTCAGCGTGACCGTCGCTTCCGTGACGGGCGTGCGCGATCCGGCAACCGCGACGAGGAAGAGGCTCGGATCATACGGATGTTCGCCGAGCGTGACGGACGTCTCGCCGCTGCGCGCCGCAAGGGTATAGGTCTGTCCTGTCGTGAGCGGTGGCGTGGTGATGATGAGGAATGCGGAGAACCACAGCACCGTCAGACCCGTGAGTGCCTCGGTGAAGAGCATCACCCAGCCCGAGCCGAGAATCTCGGAGAGCCAGCCCTCGCGGCGCGTCCGGCCGCTCATGGCGGGATCAAACACCGTCTGCTGGTACAGCCGCAGAAGCAGCAGCACAAAGCCAAGAACGGCGAGCGACAGGAACTGCATGCCCCAGTGCGTGCCGTAGATGTTGGGGAATCCCTTCAGGTGGAGCCAGACGATGTACGTGCCCGTGAGGCCCCCGACGAGGAACCCGACGGACGTGATCTGCGACAGCGCCGTCCAGGCGAGCGCGATCTCGCGACGGTCGCGATGTCGCAGCAGACCGGGCAGGACGACGCAGACGAACGCCGCGACGCCGCCGATCCAGAGATCCTTGCCGAAAAGATGCGCGGCATTGATGACGATGGAAAGGCTCGGAAGAATGTGCGACGCGGCTGCATGGCTGACGAGCGCGCGCAGAGCGAACATGAAGAAGAGCGCGCCCCAGAGGACATACTCCACCGACGTGATGCGCCTGGCACGCAGCATCCGCGGCGCAAGCGGCAAAAAGACGGCGAGGAAAAGCACGCCAAGCAGCAATCGCTGCAGTGCCACGTTGCCCGCCTGCGTACTCAAAAATGTCTTGAGCGCGGGAAGGAATCCCGTGGCTTCCTGTCCGCCGATGGAGAACGCCTGTACAGCGAGATACGCGCCCGCACCGCCGATGACCAGCAGTCCGCCGCAGAGACCCATGAGCGAAAAAAGCCATGCTTCGGGCGTTTTGCCGCCTTTTTCACGCAGTGGCCGGATGACGTGATCGAGAAGCACGAGCAGGCCGAGCAACAGCGCCTGTCCGATCAGTTCGAGCCAAATCGTGATGCCCTCCCCGAGCGATGAACGGTGCTGCAACTGGAATTGTCCGCCTCCGGTTTGCCCGGCGTTCTCCACACCAACGGAGAATGCGTATCCGCCTTTGGTGAAATGTCCGTCATCCGCGGACACGACGGCCCACGACACGACATACGTGCCGGTGCCCGAGGCGCGCAGCGGCACCGAGAGCACATGACGGTCATCCGGATCCACGACGGCGGGTCCGGTCTCCGCCCGCGATCCGTCGGGCGCGTAGATCTCGATCGTGCTCGCGCCTTTTTCCACGCGCTCACTGAAGACGATACGGACAGATGAGGGAGAAACAGCGAGCACCACCGATCCGTCGGGCTGATACGCCGAGGGCGCAGCGTGTGCATCCGCGCGAAACGGCAGGGCGAGGATGCCGAGACAGCCGATGACAAGGAGGAGTTTTTTCATGCGGAGCGTCGCTCACGGGCTTTCCTGGATCGCAGATAGCCGATCGCGATGATCACGAGGCCTACGGCGTTCAGCGCAAGCAGCAGCTGAAACCCCAGCATCTCCACCGAAAACCCCGATCCGACCGCTACGGGAAACGTCGTCTCGGCGAGCAGCCGGTTGTCGTCCTGGAAACGCACGGCCAGCGTGTAATCCCCGGCGGACGGAAACGTGAAAGGCGCATAGGCGGGGATCGGCGCATTGAGCGTGATGGCCTTCCCGAGGATCTCCCGGTCCCCCTGCCGGAACGACACGAAGATCTTGTTGAACGGCGCATACTCCCAGTTGGACTTTCCTGCGTTCTGGACGAGCGCAAAATTGAAGATTGTTTTCTGATTCGGCTGCAGCTCGAACACGTCATACCCGACATCCACCAGATATTCTCCCACCTGCTTCTCGAACGATTTACCGACCAGATGCGCCTCAGCTGACGGGGCGTGCAGGAACAGGGCCACCGCGCACAGCGCGAGTGCTCCCCGATGAAGTCGTGAAAAAATCATCAGGCAAATTACAGCACAAAACCCGTTTTTTCGACAGAGGGATGCGCTTACCTCCGGCTCGCTTTCACCCAGGAGGCGACTCCGGCGACGAGGCCCAGCATGCCGAGCACGAGTCCGGCGATACCGGCCATGGAACCAGCGTTCGCGGCTTCCTGCAGATCATACGATGTCGTGGACGGCTCCGGGAAGCCGAGATCGGCCTTACCCAACGGACAGCCGAACGCACCGCCCATGGAGATACGCGTGACGCCTTCGGAGACGGGCGTCTCGGTCGTGTCGTCCTCGGTGCGCGGATGGCCTGCGGGATTGCACGTGAAGGGCAGATCGACCTGCACTCCATTGATCGTGCCAGTGAGGCGGTACGTGTACGTCGTCTCGATGGTCGGAATGAAAACAGCCTTGTAGGAACCATCCTTGCCGTACTGCGCCGTGAGCGGCAGCGTCTTGGTGGCATTGCCGGCGCTGATTTCCACTCTGAGCGTCTGTTCCAATCCGAGAACAGGCGTACCGTCCTCCTTGCCTTTGATATGTTCCGTAACCGCCACGTCCACACCCGTCTTGTCGTCCACCACGACGGGTTCGGCCAGCGAGCCCATCACGAAGCTATACGTCTTGTCGCCGATCCTGAACGTCTGGTGTGCGTGCGCGGATGCGGCGAGCGGCAGAAGCAGGAGAGCGGCGGCAGCGAGAGCAGAAAGCGTGCGGCTCATGGAAGGCAAAAAGGGAGAGAAATCGGCTGCAGAATACCAAAGAATCGCTGTCCCAACAATCAGCGGCAGCTGCTGCACCGCCCGTAGAATTCCAGCGAATGGCGCTCCACGGCGAACCGGTGTTCCTTGTTGATGCGCTTCTCGACGGCGACGAGATCGTCTTCCATGTGAATGTCCTCGATCTTGTTGCAACCCAAACACACCAGATGGTGATGATGCGGAAGCGAGGCGAGTTCGAAGCGCGCGGTGCCATCTTCCAGTTGGATCTGCCGGAGGAAGCCCTGGTCCTGGAGGAATGTCAGCTCGCGGTAGACGGTCGTGCGGTTGGAATCGACGCCGCGGCGCTTCAGGAGCGCATGCACATCCTGCGCCGAGAGCGGCCGCGTGTTAGCCTCCAGCACCTCCGCGATGTGGCGGCGCGCGAGAGTGATGCGGTGTCCTGCTGCCCTCAGCTGATCGATGACGGATATCTCGGTGGACATGGCGTCATCCTATCAAAATTGAGAATCGTTTGCAATTGCAACTCATTTGCATTAATCTGCAGGAGACACGACTGATCCCCATGCGTCATCCTCCATGTATTGCTCTTCTGGCTGCGGTAATCCTCTGTTCCGCGTGCACCCCTCCCCCGGCTGTTCCGGACGAGCGTCTGACAGTGGCGGTAAGCATCTATCCGCTCGCGTATATCGCGGGCCGCGTCGGCGGGCCGGACGTCCGCGTCGCGCAGGCCACTCCCGACGGTGTCGAGCCGCATGACTTTGAGGTCACGCCCGCGACACTCGCCTCGCTCGAAGAGGCTGGCGGGCTGGTGCTGAACGGCGACGGCGTGGACGTGTGGGCGGAGCGCGCCGCTCCGGACATGCACGACCGCGGCGCGTTCATCGTCGTGGCGAGCCAAGGCCTGGACACTCTTCCGGCAGCCGATGGCGAAACGATTCGCGATCCGCATGTCTGGCTGGATCCGGTCAAAATGCAGACGATCGCCCAGCGCATCGCCGACAAGCTCTCCGCCGCCGATCCCGGGCGCGAGAAAAATTATCGAGCGAATGTGACGGCATTAAAGGCGGATCTGCAGGAACTTGATGAGGAATACCGCACGGGTCTGACTGACTGTGCGCTCCACGAGATCATCACCTCGCACGCGGCTTTCGGGTATATCGCGGACCGCTATGGCTTCACGCAATTGGCGATCGCGGGCATGTCCCCCGAGGACGAGCCGTCGCCGCGGCGCATCGCAGAGCTTGCCGATCTCGCGAAGAGCAAGGGCATCGGTGTGATTTTCTTCGAGACACTCGCGAGCCCGAAACTCTCGGAAACGATCGCATCCGAGATCGGCGCCACGACTGCCGTGCTCAATCCGCTTGAAGGACTCACCGGTGATGACCGCGAACAGGGAAAGGACTATCTTTCGATCATGCGGGAGAACCTGACACAACTCCGTACCGCGCTTCGCTGCCCATGAGCGCCCACTGCGACGGCACCGGCTGCATCGAGTGCGTGAACGTGGATTTTTCGTTCGGGTCTCTTCCGGTGCTGGAACGTGTCAGTTTCACGCTCAACTGCGGCGACTACGTCGGGATCGTTGGCCCAAACGGCGGCGGCAAGACGACGCTGGTGAAGTTGTTGCTCGGACTGCTCCGGCCGTCTCGCGGGACGATCACCATCGGCGGCGAGGCGCCCTTGCAGGCACGCAGGTCCGGGCGCATCGGGTATGTGCCTCAGCGCATCGTGCAGACGGATTATCCGTTCCCGGCCACCGCAGAAGAGATTGTGCGCAGCGGACGCACGACCGTCGGACCGCTCTTCCGGATGCCGGATGCCAAGGACGCCGCTAAAGCCCGCCAGGCGATGGAGATGACCGATACGCTGCGCCTCAAAGACCGTCTGATCGGACAGCTATCGGGCGGCGAACGGCAGCGCGTCTTCATCGCGCGGGCGCTGGCCGCCGGTCCTGAAATCCTGATTCTCGACGAACCGACCACGGGCGTCGACGCGGGAGCCCGTGAGCGGTTTTATGCCTTCCTGAAGGGCATTAACTGTGATCTTGGTCTTACAATTCTGCTTGTGTCCCACGAAGTGGAAGTCATGACCAACGAAGTCCGCTCAATTCTCTGCCTCAACCGCACGCTCCTCTGCCATGCGCCCTCGGGCACTGTGCAATCCGCCAAGATACTGGAGCAGATGTACGGTTCCGGCGTCACTCCAGTTCATCATGC
>CAZFBZ010000041.1:0-1420 GCA_964517345.1 uncultured Candidatus Peribacteria bacterium
ACAGGTCTCTCGCTTGGATTCGAGGTGAGCACAAGTCCGGAGGACGCCGTGCGAACCCGAAGCCACGCGATGCCCCGGAGCGAGCCGCAGCGAGCGTAGTGGGTACAAAACCTGGGGTCGCAGGTTCGATCCCTGCCGCGCCTGCCAGATCACTCACCGTCAGGCTGCTCTGCGGTGTCGCCCGGCAAGCGCATCCGTCCGTTTTGTACTGCGTCGATGTACGGCGCCCACTGTTCCTGCGCGTTGCGGTACGGCACGCCGTAGTCGCCGTCGAGTTGTTCGGAGTGTCCGGTGATGACGGAGAGGAAACTGAGAATCAGCGCGAAAAATACGCACATAACGATTACCAGAAGCGTCATGCCCGCTGCGCGGAATTTTTCGGGCAACTCTGTCATGGCGACAGCGAAGAGCAGCGGAACGAGCGGCAGGAAAACCAGATGATAAAACGGCAGCGGCGGGACCCCGAGCGCGATGTAGCCAGCGAACGATAACGTCGTGGTGCACAGAAGGAACAGTACGTACTGATCGAGTGCGGAGAGGTGCTGTGGTGCGCGCAGTGATGCCGACTGGCCCAGAATGTTGCGCACCGCGAGAACGGCGCCCGCGAGGGCTCCGGCGGCGATGAGCCATGTCCCCCCTTCCGCCGCGCCGAGGATCCACTCCGGGATCGCCGCGGGCCGTACCGGACCCCAGACGTAGTCCAGACCTACGGCGCCGTTGATGCCGACGAGCCAGCGCAACTGCTCAAAAATATTTCCGGCGTTCCGCGTGGTTGCGTGTGTCAGGTTCTGGAAACCATCCTGAATATGAAAGGCGATGTACGGCGCGTAACACACGAGGAAGACACCGGCGGCAATGGCGATGTCGCGCCAGCGTGGCCGGACGCGCAGCAGGGCCAGCCAGAGGATCGTGGCGACGGGCATCGCCCATGCGCTCATGTGCAGCTGCGTGAGCAGGGCCATGCTCGCCGCGGCCCCCCAGAGCCTCCAGGAGCGCCGGTCCTCGATGTAGGAGACCAGGAGCCATCCCGTGAGGACAAGGAACGGCAGCAGGGCATCCTGTGCCCAGATTTTCCGCGACAGTACGAAGAGCCACGGTGACATCGCCACGATGGCGCTGGTACACAGAGCGAGCAGCGTGCCGCCGATCCGGCGCAGAAAGAAAAACAATCCGATGATACCTGCGGCATTGAGCACGACGATCCATCCCGTCACAAACAGCGGGTCTGTCTTGAGGAGGATCGCGGGCCAGAGGAGCAGCAGGAAGAACGGCGGATTGAAGAGTCCCGTGGAGGACTGCAGTCCCACCAGCGGCAGCGTGCCTTTCTGCAGATGCGCGGCGGCGAGGGCGAACGCCTTGAACTCATCGCCTTTGAATTCCATCGCATCCAGCGACACAAAGCGCAGCACGATGCCCGCAA
>CAZFBZ010000041.1:1520-8141 GCA_964517345.1 uncultured Candidatus Peribacteria bacterium
GCCTGCATGCGCTCCAGGAGATCGGCGAGCTCGGCGGCGTTGGCGGAGTCCTCCTAATCAGCCAGGAGCACGCGGATGCGTTCCTGCGTTGTGCCGAGGCGGCCGGCGAAGGCATTGAGATTCCAGACGGCGGCGCCTTCGATTTTCGGACGGGCCGGGGCGGCTTCAGCGGTGCGGTCAGGGGTGAGCTGTTCGAGGGAGGCCATGGACGTGTGGGGGGAAAAGTCGTTTTGATGCTAAGAGCTCCCGCGGGATTTTTCCGGTTTTGGTCTGGCGAAACGGTGCCGACCCGGATACGTGTCTCACGATCGGCAAAAAAGCGAGGCAGGCGTTCTCTATCGTCCCGGACTGCCCCCGCCGATCGCGTCCCCGATGAGCTTGCCGAGGGCCGTGCCCAGCAGCTCGTTGCCGCGCGTGTTGAAGTGGCAGCAATCATCAACGAGCAGCGGTTCGGACACGTTGCGGAACAGCGTGGAGAAATCGGCGAAGTGTGCCCCGTCGGTTCGCTGCAGATCCTTGCCGGCCTCGCGCATCGCGGGGAAGCCCAGTTCGACCGCCGCACGATGATCGGCGTTTTGCATCAATTCCTCTTCTTCGGGCGCGATGATCTTTGCGCCGGGGGCGTACTGATTGGGCTGCAGAACATGCAGGAACTCGGCACCATTGCCTTTCGCGAGGTAATACATTTGCCGAGCGCCCTCCTTCCAGATTCCCGCTAAATCCTGCGTGTACGCCTCTTCGCTGTCGTAGTGCGGAACGGGACCCGTGACGGTGTAGTCCAGATGTTCCTCGCCCCGGTAATCCTGCAGCGTTTTCTGCTGCGTGGAGATGGCCGATTCAACGCGCCGGTCCATCACCTTCCAGAGGAAGGACGCCAGCATGCTGAAGCGCAGCGGTCCGTTGAGCAGCGACTGTGCCAGGGAATGCCGGGATTCCCGCAACACGGCGACTTTGCCGATCATCAGCTGGAGGGTCGGGTCCGGATGCATCGATTGCATGTGGAAGTACCAGCCATAGGGATAGAACGGCGACACCTGTTCGTTGATGTTTTCGGGGTGCGGCCTGAAGGCTTCATTGAAGCCGTCGATCAGCAGGACCACGTCGAATTTCGCCCCGAGCGTCAACAGATAGCTGAGGGAGAGCAGGTGCTGCGGCTGGCGGTAACTGTAGAAGGCGCCCGAACTAATGACGATATTCTTGTCCTTGAAGCGTGGATATTTCTGCAGTTCCTGGATCATGGGGACCGTGCCCTGGCGTTCCCAGAATTGCTTGGCGACCGAGCCGCCGAAGATGCCGATGACGACGGTGTCTTCGCGGCGCTCGCGCACCAGCGGGCCCGAGCCGACATCGTAGCCGTACTGCTCCAGCTGCTCTTCGCCATGGGTCCGCGTGTTGTTGATTTCGCGCGGGGTGACGACAAAGCCCAGGTACGGATGGATGATGCGTCCGAGAAATTGGGGGATCTCCCGTTCCTCGGCGCCTCCCGCTTTTGTCTCGCCGGCCACCAGTGCGGCCTCGGCCGCGATTCTGCCGTATGTGGCGGGGGCCCGCTCCAGAAGACTGAGGGCGATCCAGCTCCCCAGCTCCGCCGTGACCAGGATGAGCGCCAGGGCCGCCCCGCAAAAGAACAGGCGTCGGCGTCGCGAGAGTGGATGATGCTTCTTCATTCGGGTGGGTACTCTAACGCGTTAGGGCCGGGCCGGGAACTGTCCGCGGCAAAAGCGCTTGCGGGCCGTGCAGTGAGAGGTGTAATCAGGTGCAGAGCATGCATACCTCGCGGACCGCCACCGGATTTCTCATCTCCGGCGCGGCAATCGTGTTGCTGACCGGATGTTCGGCGACTGCGCCGGCGCCCTCGTCCACTCCGTCAGCCTCCTCGTTTTCCTCGGTATCATCACCTGTTGTCTCGCGGTCTTCCGCAGCGCGTTCATCGGAGGCTGCTCCCGCGTTGTCGCTCCGCCCCCCGCTCACCAGTGCCATACAGCGTGTCACCAAGAAGCGATTCGGCACCTACGTGACGCCGCAGCAGTCCCCCGTGAACCCCGAGCGCTTCACGGGCTTCCACACGGGTGTCGACTTCGAGGCGTTCCCCGAAGAACGCAAGACTGACGTGTCCGTCTCGGCCATCTGCGCCGGGCGCGTGCGCGTCGCGCGTTTCGTCTCGGGCTACGGCGGCGTGGCCATTCAGGAGTGCCGCATCAACGATGAACCCGTCACGGTGCTTTACGGCCACCTGCGCTTGGCTTCCATAAAGGTGAAGGCTGATGACACGCTCGCTGCCGGTGACGTGATCGGCGTGCTTGGGGAGGGCTACGGCCCCGAGACTGACGGCGAACGCATGCATCTGCACCTCGGCATTCACCGCGGAACCGCCATCGAGCTGCGCGGCTACGTCGGGGCGGAAGCCGAACTCAGGGACTGGATGGACCCGATGGCCGTGCTCGGCCTCTAGTTCCTGGCGCACTCCGCCAGGAGATCGGCGAGGCGATGGAAGTACCGCTCGGCGCCTTTTGCCTTTCCTGTCGGATCGTTCTGTCCGGAATAATCCGCGTACGAGAGTCCGGCCTGCGCATTGAGCTCGATCAGTTTCCAGCGCCCGTCTTTGCCGCGCGCCACATCGACGCAGTAGATGCGGTGCGGGAAACGCGAGAGCTCTTTGTCCACGGCGCGAAACATGGCCATGGCTTCGTCCGGGATGCGGTCCACCGCAAGTTCCCAGATGTGCCCGCCCTGCGCGACGTTCGCCAGATACGACCCTTTCCGGGGCTCACGGATGAAGACGCAGAACACCTCGCCGTCGAGCGAGACCATCCGGAAGTCGTGCAGTCCCTTGGCGATGCCGGGGATGCCGCCGCTCGTATCCACGAACTCCTGGAGGATGTACGGGAATGACGGGATCTCTGCCAGGATCTCTTCCTTGGGCCCGATTAAAATGCCGTCTCCGCCCAGCCCGTCGTTGGGTTTGGCGACAACGAATGATGACGGAATGAGCGCCTCTGCCGCTGCGGCCTCGGCGGCCGAGCGCACGGTGATGCTCTTCGGACTGAATTCGGCGAAGGTGCGGTAGGTCCACGCTTTGTCGTCGCAGAGGGTGTTAAGCTCGATGTCATTGAGCATCCGCACGGTCTTGTCGGGTGTGAAGCGTCCGCGGTTGAAGATCAGAGACGACTCGCATCGTCCGTTTTCCCGGACAAAATCGTTTCCGTTCCACCGCCAGCAGCCGTCGAAGGCGTTGCCGCCGAGGTAGGTCTTCTGCCCCCGGACGACCACGCACGCCGTTCCCCGTTCCTTTAACAAGCCCGCCAGCACGCCATATGCCTGCCTGTAATCGTCGTCGGAGAATGGGTAGGCGTCAGCGTCCGGTTCCGTGAAGTAGATGGCGATTTGCGGCTGAGGAGGCAAAAACAGGGGAGAACGAGCGAACTTGACGACGGTAGTACCCGCCCGGCCTTCCCGCAAGCTGTTGCCAAAAAATCATTATTGTCTCTGTCAAGCATGGCCGGCTTCGCGTCTGGATGGGACGGGCGTTTTTTGGTATACTGATCGGAAATGCACATCGAAATCGAAATCCCCCGCCCCGCACTCACCCTGCTTGTCCTGGCCGCCGTCACCGGTTGGGGGCTCGTGCTGACGCGCGGACTGGCGTCGCCGACTCCGCCTGTCGCGGATCTCGTCCATACACAAGAAGAATTCCCGATGTCCGCCGCCGCCTCGTCCGGCGCGGACGCCGCCGTCATGCCGGACGCGCAGGGAGGCGACGACACGCCGCCCCAGCACGCAATCGCCGAGGCGGAACTCCGCGCCCTCCAGGCACGCGAGGAACAGTCTGTGCTGATGGCCAAGGAAGACATTCTCCGTCTCCAGCTTCAGGTGCTCGCCGATGAGCGCCGCGAGATGGGTGCCAAAGTGGACCCGGCACTCGAGGAGCAGTTCCGCCAGAGCACGCGGATGCTCGTCGAGCTCGTGCAGGACGAACGCCGCGCCGAACAGTTCCTGCTGACGTCCTTCAACGAGATGTGGGAGGCCGAGAACCGCGCCATCGCCGCCGCACCCGGCGCGCCTCCGGGCGGACAGGTGATGCTGCAGTGGCCGGTGAACCCGTCGCTCGGCATCTCCGCGTACTTCCTGGATAAGAGTTACGAGGCCACGCTGAAGATGCGCCACTACGCCATCGACATTCCCGTCATGCAGGGCACGTCCGTGCGCGCGGCCGCGGGCGGCATCGTCGCCGACGTCATCGATCACGGTCTCGGATTCAGCTACATCACTATCGAGCATCCGGGCGGTTACTCCACGCTGTACGGCCACCTCTCCGGATTCACCGTCACCAAGGGCCAACACGTCGTGGCGGGAGACGAGATCGGCAGGTCCGGCGGACGCCCGGGCACGCGCGGCGCGGGTCTCTCCACCGGTCCCCACCTGCACTTCGGCCTGCACATGAGCGGCGCCGCCATCGATCCGCTGCAGTTCCTGCCGCCCCACGCCAACGTCCGCACGCCCGACGAGGGCAGCGAGACGATCGCCCCGAACGCAGGTCTCTGATCAGAGTTGCGCGTGCAGTCCCGGCTTGTGGTCCGACTCTTTGCGGACGACGTAACACTTTTGCATGATCATGTGCGCGGCATGCTCGTGGCGGCGCACGGTGTGGAGCTCGATGTGCCCGAGGCTCGCCGAAGTCGTTTCGATTTTGATTGATCCGAACCGCAGGAAGAAACTGATGATGTTCGGGTAGTACGGGATCACGTTGGTGATCGTGTGGTAGTTGACGTGGTTGATGCTCCGTCCGATGAGGAACTGGTTTTGGCAGATCAGGCGCCGTGTCGTCACGTAGATCACGTCGTAGCTGAAATCCAGCCAGGCCTTCCAGAAGAACACGATGGCGAACAGGAAAAGACAAATTGCGACCGTGATGGGCACGGGATGCTGTTCAAAGACCATCAGGATGCCGACGGCGCAGGACGTGGAGAGCAGCGGCGGAAGACAGCCCAGGATCAGATAGATCGGATGCAGCGTGATGATGTACTCCACTTTCTCGCCCGGCAGCAGGCCGATGCCGCGTTCTTTTTTCTCGTCCTCGCCGGATTCCAGCTCGCCGATCTTCAGGAGCCGGACCGCGCGGACCAGGCGCAACGCGCGGACGTACTCGGTACCGAGGAGGCCCAGATAGAAGGGCAGAATCGAGAGCAGGTCGATCAGGCCAAAAAATGAAAAGATAAACTTTGCGCGGTTCGGAGCGGCGTAGATACGCAGCGCGTACTCGATGGTAAATACCACGGTCGTCAGCACTTCAATCACCGCGAGCGTCGTATGATATTCGTGCAGCTGCGGGATGAATTCCAGAGGCAGGAGCGACAGCGACACGATGATGAAGACGATCAGGAACAGGTTGAAGGCGTGCCCGGCCATGCCCCTGCCATGATGGACGATGTTCCACAGGCGTTTGCGCAGTTCCCGGTGCTTGTGTTCCTGGCTCAGGACCATATGTTTGATTCTACGGGAAAACGCTTTTCTGTGAAGGATTTCCGGATGAGGTCAGGCCGATGGAGACTCGCGGCGAGCGAACGCGTCGGTCATTCCCGCGACGTAGTCTTTCACCGCTTCCGTGAGAGTGGATCCCGTGCGCGCCCGCAGCGACTCGATCTTCGGCGAAGGCGCCGCGAGCAGCGCGTCGCACAGCGTCCGGATGACCTCCTGACCCTCCTCTCCCGGACCCCGGACCCGCGCGTGCGAGTACATGTGCTTCCACAGGAAGGCGCGCAGGGCGGCCAGCCACGGGCGCATCTCCGCGCTCAGTTCCACCAGCGGTTCGCGCGCCGCGTACACGTCATCAAGCGTCCGGATGTTCGCCCGCGCGAGGCGCGCCTCCGTCTCGGTGTAGAGATCGGTCACGAGCATCTGAATGAGCGCGCCGCGGATGGAAGTGGCGCGCGCGAGCGAATGCGTCTCCGCCTCCGCTGCGAGCGGCACGCCGTTCAGGTCATCCATGGAGAACAATCCCGCACGCAGGCCGTCCTCGCAGTCATGGGCGCTGTAGGCGATCTCGTCCGCCAGATTCACCGCCTGCGCCTCCAGGCTGAGGCCCCGATGCGTCTGGTCGGCATGGCGCGTGTGCTTCTCCAGTCCCTCCAGAATCTCGCGGTTCAGGTTGAGACCCGGCGCGCCGTGCGCGTGTTCCTCCAGCACCGTGACGATCCGCAGCGACTGCGCGTTGTGCTCGAAGCCCGCGCCGTGCGCTTTCATCCACGCGTCCAGAGCCTCCTCGCCTTTGTGGCCGAACGGCGGATGGCCGAGGTCGTGCGCGAGCGCGATGCACTCGGCAAGATCCTCGTTGAGCCGAAGCGCACGGGCGATGTCGCGGCTGAGCTGCGCGACCTCCATGGTGTGCGTCAGGCGCGTGCGGAAGTGATCGCCCTCCCCCGCCACGAAGACCTGTGTCTTGCCCTGCAACCGGCGGAACGCCTGTGAGTGAATGATGCGCCCGCGATCCCGCTGGAACGGCGATCTCAACGGATCGGCGGGCTCGGCGACCGGACGCCCCAAACCGCCGCCGTGCGTCGCCGCCCAGGGGGCGAGGAGCGCGTCTGCTTTGGCGATGCGGTCGGGGAGGGATTGCATGAGAGG
>CAZFBZ010000041.1:8241-9465 GCA_964517345.1 uncultured Candidatus Peribacteria bacterium
ACGCCCAACGACCGTCGGCCGGAAACGCTTTATCCCTGGAGAATCCAGGTGGGTGACCGCAGCCCCACACCACGGTGCGGAGCGATTAAGCCTCCCAAAGCGCGTATCAGAGAAGAAACGTCATCCGGTCCTAACGCGTCGTCGAGACTCTTCCGAAGCTACCAGCGCGCTTTGGACGTGTCCAAGTTTTGATGAAATAAAGAGACGCCGTTCACAGCAGTACGCACGCGAGCATGTTCGTGTGGCCGGCTTTCACTTCCTCGCGGTGGCCGCCGCGGTAGGTCCAGTACATCTCCGGATGACAGCGCGTGCAGTCGGCATGCCGCTCGATGCGGTCGGGCCGGACGCCTTCCTCCAGAAAGTGCCGCGTTGCCGCCTCCTGCAAATCCGCGCAGCGGCCGTTGATCAGGTCTGCCGGAAAATTTGTCAGTTCCGTTTTCGGATCGGTGAAGTCCGCGCTCGCTTTGCAGAGCGACGGTCCCGCGACGACCCACACATCCTCTCCGCCGATTCCCCATTCGTCTCTGAGCGTCCGGAAGAACGACGGAACCGCGCCGCCGATGACGCCTTTCCATCCCGCGTGCAGCACGCCCGCCACGCGCCGCTCCGGCGCCAGAATGACGAAGTTCTGACAGTCCGCCCAGCGCGTGCACAGCGCGAGGCCGCGCGCGTCCGTCAGCATGCCGTCTGCCTTCTCGGTGCGCGCGGACGGACCGCGCACCACAATCACGCGGTCGCCGTGGACCTGCCACGTGCCTGCAGAGGCATCGGCTCCCAATGCTTTCGCCGCGTCGGCGTCGCTGCGGATATCGTCGGCCTTCGTGAAGAGTCCCACCCGGAGGATCGACGAGAACGGCCGCAGAAGAGGGAACGGATCAAGAAGCATCCGTTCTCAGGATAACAGACCCCGTCTTATTTGGAGGACTGCGAGGACGACGACAGTGGCGATGCCTTGATCGCCAGCTCCTCGTAGGTGAGGAAGCGGAAGGTCGAGAGGATCTGCTCGGGGACGGTCAGCACGCTCTCCACGTCCATGATCCCTGCGGCGCGCGCGCGTTCGTGGTCCGAGCCGCGGAAGGGCAGCGTGATGAGGGCTTTGATCATCACGTAGCGGCCGTTGGCTCCCTGTTGAGGGAAGTCCCGGACGAAGAGATATTTCGACCACAGGCTGGTGTAGGGCGCCTCGCTGAAATACGGCGTCGTGAGGGCGTATACCTGGCGGTC
>CAZFBZ010000041.1:9565-12653 GCA_964517345.1 uncultured Candidatus Peribacteria bacterium
GCGCGGAGTTTTGCCCCCGAGAGCGACACGATCAAGACACCCATCACCCCCACCGTCAGTCCCCCGAAGAAACCGGGAACGAGGAAGCGCAGAAGGGGGGAGTCAGGAAAGCGCATCAAGGATCGGCGGTCAGTGTATCCCCGAACCCATCCTGCAAGCCATGCCGATATCAGCGGTACGTCCGCAGAATCCGGGGGATCTCCCGGATGAGGCGCGTCGTGCCGTAGGCGAAGCCGAAATCCCGCTCCAGCACGTCACCCGCCCCCTTGATGCAACCGCTCGCCGTCGCGCAGGCATCGCCCGGTTCCAGGCGCTGTGCAAGGAGACTCCCGATCAGTCCGGCCAGCGCGTCGCCCGTGCCGCCCACGGTCAGTCCCGGGTTGCCGCCTTCCACAGTGCGCGTGGTGCCGTCGGGCAGGGCGATGTGGTCGACCAGGCCCTTCACATGGATGACGATCCCCCGCTCCTCCGCCTCCGCCGCGACGTCTTCCTGCGCGAGGCCCATGCGCTCCAGTTCGCCCAGGTGCGGCGTGAGCACGACGACGCGTCCTTCGGCGGCATCCATCGTCCACGGCTGGAGAGCGGAGGCGTCGAGTACCAAAGGGCACTGCGCGCCTTCGATGAGTTCGCGGATGGCGAGTTGGGCGTCGTCGTCGCGGGCGAGCCCCGGACCGATCACGGCCGCATCTGCGGTAGCCAGGAGCTCCAGCAGGTTGCCGATATCGCCCGGACTGATGTCGTATCCCTCAAAAGGATGCACTTGAAAATTCAGCCCGTGGGCCCTGGCAACTTCGGCATGGTGAACGGGGAGAGCCAGATGGATCAGATCCGCGCCGCCGGCCTCCGCCGCAAGCGCCGCGAACACCGGCGCGCCGTGCATTGTGTCGCTGCCGCCGATCACCACGACTGTGCCGTTGTCGCCTTTGTGGGAATCCGGTTCGCGCTGCATCCGGCCCATGGTACCGTGGGAAAGCCGTGGTTTGCTACAATCCACGGTTGCCAGACATGCTCGAACTCTTTCTCTACGGCATCGGCTTCGTTCTCCTCTCGGGCGTCGTCTCCATGGTGGATGCCGCGCTCCTGAGCGTGAATTTCGCAGAAATAGAGGAGATGGCAGGCAAAAAACTGCCCGGCGCCGCCGCACTGCGCGTGCTGTCCATGCGTCTCACGCGCGCGGTGGTGATTATCGTCATCATCACCAACACCATCAACGTCCTCGGGCCCATCCTCGTCGGCCAGAAGGCGATCGACATCTTTGGCAGCCCGATCATCGGCGTCGTCACCGCGGTGCTGGCCTTCTCCACTATTGTCTTTTCCGAAATCATTCCCAAGGCGCTCGGCACACACTATGCCCCCAGAATCGCCCGGACCGTCGCGCCTGTCATTCTCGCACTGATCTGGATGCTCTATCCCATCGTGCTCGGCATGGAGAAGCTTGTCAGCGTGTTTAAGATCGGCAAGCGTCCCATCGGCACCGAAGAGCAGATCCGCGCCCTCGCCCGCATCGGCGGCGGCGGCGGACAGATCCGCCAGAGCGAAGGCGAGCTGATCCACCGCATCTTCATGCTCAATGACCGCCGCGCGCGCGACCTGATGACCCCGCGCCGCCGCGTCGTCGGCGTGCGGGCGGCATCGTCCATCCGCCAGACCATGGCCGAAGTGACTAGGCATCCGCATTCGCGCTATCCCGTGTATGACAAATCCCTGGATGACGTGAAGGGCATCGTCATGAATCACGATCTCTTCGAGGCCGTCGGGCGCGGAAAAGAGGACGAGCCCGTCACCACCGTGATGCGCGAAGTGATCTTCGTCCCGGCAAGCATGCGCTCGGACGCGCTGCTCATGCTCTTCCGCAAGCGCCACATCCACCTGGCGGTCGTGCTCGACGGCAGCAAGACCGTCGGCATCGTCTCGCTGGAAGACGTGCTGGAAGAGCTCGTGGGCGAGATCGAAGACGAACGCGACGCCGGAAAAATCCTCAGCTGACCCCGAACGCGCGGCGCGCATCCTCCACGGCGTTTTTGATGGCGGCGCGGAACCGCTGCGATGAGAACTCCGCGGCGTGCGTGCGGATGGCAGCATGGTCGAAACGCATGCTGCCGAAGCGGTCGAGCGCGTCGCCGAGCGATGCGGCCGTCTGCTCCGCAAAGAACGTGCCGGTCTTCCCCTCGATCACCGTATCGCGCGCTCCGCCGCGCGCATACGCGATCACCGGACGACCGGCGGCCTGCGCCTCCAGCGGGACGATGCCGGCATCCTCGTAGGGCGGGAACAGCAGCGCGCGTGCCGAAGAGTACAGAGCGGGCAGTTCTGTCTCCGGGACAAATCCTGCGAAGCGCACTGTCGGTCCGGCGAGCGATCGCAGTCGCTTTTCGTCCTGTCCTGTTCCCGCGATCGTCAGCGGCAATTTCCGTTCGTTGGCGACCTCGATGAGCAGGTCGAATCTCTTGTACGGCACGAACCGTCCGACGGCCAGGAACGGAGCGTCCGCCGCCGGCGTCGTCAGCGGTGTCTCCAGGAAGACCCCGTCGACCGGCGGATGGATCACGGTCGACTCGCGCCCGTAAATGCGGGTGATGCGGTCCTGCGTCTCCGTCGAATTGGCGATGAACACATCGACGCGCTTCGCCGTCGTCAGATCCCAGCGGCGCAACCGGCTGAGTTCCGCTTTCACGCGGCGCCGCAGGAATGACGGAACGCGAAAATCTTCCAGGTACTGCTTCTCCATCTCCCACGCATAGCGCATCGGCGTGTGGCAATAGCACACGTGCACGGCTCCGTCGGGCGGCACGATGCCCTTGGCGACTGCGTGCGAGGAACTCAGCACCGTGTCGTAGCCCGAGAGGTCGATGTCTTCCAGTGCCCGCGGCATGAGCGGCAGCAACAACTGGTGCTTGCCCGTCAGGCTGTAGAGTGTCTGCAGGCGGGTGGTGCGGATGTCGGCATTGCGCAGCGGCCCGAGGTTGGCGGGACGCGCCACGGTGGTGAAGAGCGGGCTGCGGGGCCAGATCTTCAGGAATTCTGCGATGGTGCGTTCGGCGCCGCCGTAGGTGACCAGCCAGTCCGCGGCGATGGCAAGGTTCATCGG
>CAZFBZ010000042.1:0-12652 GCA_964517345.1 uncultured Candidatus Peribacteria bacterium
GTCTTCGAGAGTTCCTTGGTGATGACAGCGAGCCGGTCACACTCCTTCAGGCGCAGATTCGCGGCGCCCGTGATCGTCGTCTCGCCTTCCCGGTGCGCGGCCAGCACCGCGAGGTTCATCACCTGGTCGGGAATGTCCCTCGCATCGAGCGTCCGGGCACCGGCACCGCGTAGTGCTGCAATGGCTTTGGGCAGCGCTTTGTCCCCCTGCGCGGAGTCCGGCGACAGGTTCAGTGCGTCGATGCGGCTGCCCGTGATCTCCGCGAGCACCAGGAACGCCCCGACCGCGCTCCAGTCGCCTTCGATGGCGTACTCGCCGGGTGCGGCAGGCGTGATCGGCTCGATGTGATACCGCCGCGGCGTGCGCTTCATCTCCACGCCGAAGTCGCGCAGCACGCGCTCCGTCAGGTCGATGTACGAGGGCGAGGCCGGGTCGGACGGGAGCGTGATCTGCAGGCCGCGTTCCAGCGCGGAACCGATCAGCAGGAGCGAGCTCAGAAACTGGCTGCTCTTTCCGGCGTCCAGCGTCACATCGCCGCCCGTGATGTTCTTGCCACGAATCCGCAGCGGAGGACAGTCGTTGGTGTCCTCGATATTCGCCCCGAGTGCGCGGAGCGCATCCGTCAGATCCCCGATCGGACGCTGGCGCATACGTTCGCTGCCCGTCACGGTCCACTCGCCCGGCGTGATGCACGCGAGCGATGTCAGGAATCTGAGGGTTGTCCCGGCCGCGCCGCAATCGAGCGTTGCCGCTCCCGGTTTAACGGGCATCCCGCCGTGTATCGTGAGTGTTCCCGTATTGGCATCGGTCCATGTGAGATCAAAACCCATCAGCTGGAGGTTCTTCACCAGCGTCGCGACATCGTCGCAGGGCGTGGCGTGCTTCAGGACAGTCGTTCCGCCCGCGAGACACGCCGCCACGATGGCTCGGTTCGCGTGCGATTTGGACCCCGGCATGGCGAGGCGCGCATCGAAGGGCAGGGACAGGGGCGCGACTGTAAAGAGGCGTTCAGCCATGGCGGACGGCCAGGAATTCTTCGAAGGTCATCGGGCGCACGTCGCCGTGGCCGATGCGGTCGGGTACTGCGATGCGCACCACTCCGCCCTGCGTCTTCTTGTCGCGGAGCATCATCTGCCACAGCGCGTCGTTGGTCTGGTCCTGTGGGATCTCGAGTGGCATGTCCATCGCTTTCATCAGCCTTGCGACGCGTTCCCAGCCCTTTGTCCCAGCGACGCGCATTTCCACCATCATGCCGATCGATACTGCCTGCCCGTGCGGGATGGCGAAGCCCGAGAGCGCCTCGGCAGCATGGCCGACGGTGTGGCCGAAATTCAGCAGCATGCGCCTGCCGTTGTCGCGTTCGTCTTCACCGACCGTTCCGGCCTTCATCTTCACGGCACTTTCGATCGCCGCGGCCAGCGTCTCCGGATCGCGCTTCAGCAGCGCCGCCAGATGCCTCTCGAACCACTCGAACGCTCCCGCATCCAGGATTGCTGCCATTTTTATGGCTTCCACCAGACCTTCGCGCAGCGGCGTGTCCGGCAGGGTTCTGAGAAAATCAATATCGGCGATGACGGCAAGCGGATGATGGATGCAGCCGATGATGTTTTTGGAGTGCTCCAGATCCACGCCCGTCTTGCCCCCCACGGAGGCGTCCACCATCGCGAGCATGCTCGTCGGTACCTGGATGACGCGGATGCCGCGCAGGAAGACCGCCGCTACGAAGCCTCCGAGATCGGTCAGCATCCCGCCGCCCACGCAGAGGAGCACTGTCGAGCGGTCGGCGCCGAGTTTTTGCAATTCCGCCGCGATGCGCTCGACTTCTCCCATCGTCTTGGAGGCCTCGCCCGTCTTCACGGGGATCACGCCGGCAGCACTGGTCAGCTTGGCTATGGCGTCGGCTATTTCCCGCAGCGCCGTGTCGCACAGCACAGCCACCGAGGACGGTTTAGCATCTTTGAGAATCCGCGGGAGTTCGCGCGCCGCTCCGGCGCCGATGAGGATCGGATACGAGCGTTGCCGGGGGGAGGGGATGCGAAGATCGACCGTGCGCATGAAGGTGTGGGGAAGTGCGGATCAGCGTACCTCTTTTCCGAGGGCTCCGGCGACCGCGCGGACGCCGTGCATGCAGTCTTTCCAGCGTTCGGCATCCAGAAGCTGCGGAGCGTCGGAGAGGGCCTCTTCGGGACGCGGGTGGATTTCGATGATCAGACCGTCGCAGCCGACGGCCACGCCGCCGCGCGCATTGTCCGCCACCCAGCGCGCCTTGCCTGCCGCGTGGCTCGGGTCGACGACAATCGGGAGGTGTGTCAGTTCGCGGAGCGCCGGGACGGAGCCGAGGCAGAGCGTGAAGCGGACTTCTTCCTCGAACGTGCGAATGCCGCGCTCGCAGAGGATCACTTTGCCGTTGCCTCCCGCCAGGATGTATTCGGCTGCGAGCAGGAATTCCTCCAGCGTGGCGCTTAAGCCCCGCTTGAGCATGACCGGCTTGCGGCTCTTGCCCGCCCTTCGCAGCAGGTCGTAGTTCTGCATGTTGCGGGCGCCGATCTGGATGATGTCGACGTACTGCTCCATCAAATCGATCTGGGTTTCGTTCATCGCCTCCGAGATCGTCGCCATGCCGTACTTCTCGCCGGCTTTCTGCAGGAGTTTCAGGCCGTCCTCGCCGAGGCCGTTAAAGGAATACGGGCCCGTGCGCGGCTTGAAGGCGCCGCCGCGCAGCACCTGCACACCCTCGGATTTGACCATCGCGGCCGTCTCGTCCAGTTGCGATTCGGATTCGATTGAGCACGGACCGGCCATCACCACGACGGTGTCGCGCGCGCCGATCACGCAGCCTTTGCGCAGTTCGATCTCGGTGCGGTCCTTCTTCTCACGGGACGCGAGCTTGTACGGGCGATCGACGCGGTCCACGGAGCGGACGCCGTCGATGTTGCGGATCAGCTCCACTTCCACGGCGGTCGTGTCGCCGGGGACGGCGATGACGCGGCCGTTCTCGCCGATCACGTGGCTCTCACAGTTGTATTTGTGCTTGAGCAGATCGCGGATATGGGCGATGAGGGGCTTGTCGTTCTTCTCTTTGAGGACGATGAGCATGGGACGGGTGGGAAGTGGGGAGGGAACAGCAGAAAGTCCGCCTCCTCTTTGTCGGAAGCGCTGGGGCTGATCCGTCAAAGAGTGGCGTTCTTAGCTAAAAAAGAAAAAACCGAAACCGTGCGCGGAGGCGCTGCGAGGGAAAGCCTGTGCGGCGGTTGCGGCAGTCATTGCCGGAATATGGTACTGATGGTGCGGGGTTAGTCAACCGTCCGGGCCATGTCTTTCGGTCTCTGCTCATCATGCGGCGGCAAACACGTTCTTCTATCTGGCCTCGGACATCTTCTCCAGCCGCTCCAGCTGCGTGCGTGCCATTGCATTAGCGGGATCGAGCACCACGGCCTTGCGCAGCACCCGGACGACGTCGTCGATGCGGTTCTGATCCGAGTACATCTCCGCGAGGTGGTAGTACGGGTTCACGTCCGGGATGCCGAGGGCCACGGCGCGTTCGTATGCGGTTTGCGCCTCATCGCGGCGGTTGTGCGCGAGCAGATAGTCCCCGAGTTGCACCTGCGCGTCGGCGTTTTGGGGGTTGAGCGTCGTCACGCGTTCCAGGAGGGTTAAGGATGCGTCGGGATCGCCTGCGTCAGACAGTCGCGACGCGACGGTCAGCAGGGCATCTGCGAGCGTGTCGTCGCCACGCACCTCACGCTCGGTAAGTTGAGGAATCATTGCTTTGTACGTCGCCAGCGCGTCTCCAACTCTCCCCAGCTTGCCCAGCACGGATGCCTTGTTGATGTACGGCAACGCATAGTGCGGATCGGCTTCAATCGCTTTCTGGTAGTACGCCAGCGCTTCGTCGTCCTGGTCTTCTCCTGCGCGCAGCATTCCCATGCCTCCAAGGGCCACGGCGTTCTGGGGATCCTCCCGGAGCACATGCTGGTACAGCGATTCACTGTCCTGCCAGACGGGGATCGTCCGCAGGGTCACGAACGTGAACGCTCCAGCGACAACTAGCACCGTCGCGATAACCGGCACGGCGAGCGCGCGTCGCGTCCGGACAAGCCACTCGCATGCGAGCGCAACGCACAGGAAGATGCCGATGGATGGTACGTAGGCATACTTGTCCGATGCGAAGAACAGCAGGCCCGCCTTCTGCGCCGCGGCGAAGGTGGGCGCGAGCATCAGGAGGAACATCGCCGGCCCGAACGCCCAGAGCACGCCCCGGTTGCGCAGGAGCGACATGATGATGCCGACGACAAGCGCGGCCGTGACGACAACGGAGAGCAGGATGAGAGGATCCGTGAATACGACAGGCTGCGTCTGCGTGTGCAGGAGCGAGAGATGCGCGGGCCATGCGAGCGCCCAGAGGTAATAGGCCGTGCTCTTCGCGCCCAGCAGCAGCATCGTGAAGAATCCCAGAGGCGCGAGAGCCCGGCTGCCGCCGGATATGCCCGCGAAGACTATCGGAACGGCGACGAGGGCATACGGAATCTTTTCCATGATGAGCGCTTTGTTCCAGGCCCTGCCGCGCACCGCGTCGATGACGAACAGCAGCACGACGACCGGCAGCGCCGCGACCTTGGCGAAGAGCCCCAGGGCGTAGAACGCGATGCTCCACCACTTCTGCGCCTTTCCGTGCGCGTCGAGGTAGCGCACGTAGGTGATGAGCGAGAGCAGCGTGAAGAACGCCGAGAGCGTGTCCTTGCGCGATGATGCCCACAGGACTGCCTCGGTCTGGAGCGGATGCACCGCGAAGAGCAGCGCCGTGACGGCTGCCGGGAATCTGCGGCGGGTGAGGAGGAACACGAAGACGGCGACGAGCGCGGCGTTCGCGCCGTGCAGGAGGCTATCGGTCAGATGGTAGATGAAGGGCTGCACCCCGCCGATTGCCGCGTTCACCTGGTACGAGACCATCGTGAGCGGAATGTAGAGCAGCATCGTGTATGACGAGAACGCCTGTGACACGCCGCGGGCCGACAGATCCTGCGCCAGCGGGTTCTCCACGATGAAGCGGGGATCATCGATGTCGATGAAGCCGTGCCGCAGTGACGGCAGGTACAGCAGGATGCAGAGCGCAAACGCCGCGAGGGCGATCCACCGGACAGACAGACGCTCCAGAGAGGGCAGGCGCATGCGCCTCAGTATACCGAAGGGGCTTTTCCCCGTCCGCTGAGGAAATTTTATTGACAGCAAAAAAACCGTCACGTAACGTTCGCGGCTCCGATGAATCTCCAACTCCTTCCCGCCGGCGCGTATCAGTGGATGACGGATACGACGAAGCACTCCCGCGTTTGTCGGGGAAGGCTTTGGTTGATGCGTCGGTGATACACGTAATCCCGCATCGAAATCCCAAAGCCTCTCCCGACACCCGAGAGGCTTTTTTCGGTCCTTCACACCATCGCCTGCCGCCCGCCCCCTGCCCCCGGAATCGTCCGGGGTCTGGACCGCACCTCACTCACTCTGTCCCAGCGCCCCACGTCGGGGTCGGGGTACCGGGTGGCATCCGTGTCTTTCTTCTCAGGAGTCTCTCTATGTCCGAGTCCGTGATCCTCGTCGTTCCCCAGAACGTGACCCGCATCGACCGCCTGCGCCGCAAGCCGCTCTGGCAGGCCGTCGCCAACGCCATGGCCCGCAGCACGCAGTCCGACAAGCGCGCCGCGTGGCTGCTCCGCTTCCATTGCTGCCTCAGCACCAAGGTCACGCTTGTTCTCAAGCGCGCGGCCGCCCGCAGCACCACGTTCACGTTCCGCGATCGCCCGTTCAACGGCTTCACGGATCTGCGCCTGTTCCTGTCCGAGTGCCTGACCTGCGATGCCGACTGCGCCACGCAGACGCTCAGCGACTTCGAGCAGGCGCTGGACCTCGCCAACCGCAATCTGAAGAAGGGTCGCCGCCGCGCGCGCGTGTGACCACAAAGGACCCGGATGCCCCACATCCGCCGGCTGCTGGATCGCCACCCGCAGCCGGCCCTTTGCGTTACTGCTGATTACGCGCGAAGTGGTCGAGAATCATGTCGTCGATGTTGATGCTCTGCAGATGCCCGGACAAATGTTCTCTGTGTGTTTCATCGAGATGCGCGCGTTCCAGGAACTGCGGCATGAGTTTACGAAGATCTCCGCTGTAGCCGGTGCGGCAGCCGTAGAGGTGATGGGCGATTGCCTGCGTAAACCGCGCTGCACGACCGTCTGCGAAAAACTTCTTCACCTCTCCGAAGGCGCGCAGAGTCACGTCGCGTGCGCTCGTGTGCGTCGCGTGGCAGCCAGCCGGCGCAATGGCGTTCGACCGGGTCCGGATGGCGTTATAGGACACGATGATATCGTCCCAGTCCTCGCCCTTGATGTCCCCCAGGCCATCCCGCAGCAGGAGCTCTTCCTCTTCCGAGCGATCTGCGGTCGCGGCGATGCCTGACAAAAACACCACGGGCAGGACAGACGGAAAATTCTCGAGGTCGTCCGGAATCTCTCCCTGGATGTAGCCGCACATGGTCCGTGTATTGGTTCCGAAGAGGTTTGCCAGCCGCGCATACGTGTGCGTGCGCAAGAGGCCGACCTTGCCGCCTGGTACGTCTATTTTTTCCGAGAGCAGGAGCAGCGCAGCGGCGTGTCCGGCTTCATGGACGGAGAGCAGTTTCCGCTCGGCGATTCGCTGCTTTTTCACAGATGGCATGATGTAGCCTGCCGCTTCGCGTGCCAGTGTCAGGGGAAGTCCGCAGAACTCCTTGAGCCAGCTTCCCGCCGTATCCGCCCATCCGGAAGGCTGTTCATTCATAATACTATTATTAAATATTATTAATAGTATGACAACTCCTGCTCATCGGTTTCGCATCTCTTACAGCGCCTTGAGCGGCGCGATGCTGAGGGCAAAAGACTTGGTCTGACCCGAATCGAATTTGATCGTCGCGATGTCGCCCCGGCGTCCCGTGATCGTCCCGGCGCCGAAGCTCGGATGCGCAACGCGCGTGCCTTCGCCGAAGTCCGATCCATCCTGGTTCATGTCGCCGTCGAACGGCGTGTCCTGATTGAACTCCACGTCCACGCCTGGCGAGTCGCTCTGGCGGAAAGGCTGCAGCTTGGCGCGCGGCCCGCCGGATCCATAGCCACCCGCCTTGATGCGTCCGCTCTCGCTGGCCCAGGCAAACGCGCTCAGCAGCTCGTCGCTGCGGCGCTCGGTGAGGTGCGCGGGGATGTCATCCAGAAACCGGCTCGGTGCGTTGCTCTGCGTCTCACCCCAGAGCATGCGGCTGCGGGCGCAGAGCAGGCGCAGGTGCGTCTTGGCGCGCGTCATGCCGACGTACATCAGGCGTCGTTCCTCCTCCAGCTGGCTCTTGTCGATCGACGAATTGCTATGCGGGAAGATGCCTTCCTCGCAGCCGCCGATCATCACGTGCTCGAACTCCAGGCCTTTGCAGAGGTGCAGGGTCATCAGCGTGACGGCGTCATCCTTCACGTCCGAGAGCTTGTCGACCTCGGAGACGAGCGCCACTTCCTCCAAAAAACTCGTCAGCGACGTGTGCGGATCGAGGCCGTCATACTTATGCATCACCGTGAGCAGTTCCTGCACGTTCTGCCAGCGGTCCTCGCCGTCATCCGTGTCGTCACGCAGCCAGCCTTCCATGTCGATCGTTTCCAGCAGCTGCGCGGCGAGCTCCGAGACCACGTGCGTCGTCGTCATCCCCTGGAAGCGCACGATCGTCTCGATAAACTTCTCGATGCGCGTGCGCACGCCCTCATTCAGATCCGGGATCTCGCCGGCGGCAGCCAGCGTTTGCCAGAGCGTCAGTCTGTTCGCCGAGGCGTAGGCCTGCATGTGGCCGATGCTCGTCAGGCCGATCTTCCGGGATGGCACGTTTAAAATGCGCAGCAGCGAGAGCGTGTCCGCCGGGTTCAGGATTGCGTACAGATAGGCCAACACGTCTTTCACTTCTTTGCGCAGGTAGAACTTCACGCCGCCCACGATGCGGTAGGGGATGCCCGCGCGCATGCAGGCCTCTTCGAACAGGCGCGACTGCGCGTTGGTGCGGTACAAGATGACCTGCTCGTTGTAGGGCACGTCAGCCTTGCGCATCGTCTCCGCGGCCATGATCGCTTCCTCGGCCTCCTTCCGCTCGTCGCGCACCTCATGGATCGTCACGAGCGGTCCGGTCTTGCGGCTGGACCACATCATCTTCTCGGGACGATCGGGGTTGGCGGCGATCACGGCGTTGGCGGCGTCCAGCACGATCTGCGTGGAGCGATAGTTCTGTTCCAGCTTGATACGCAGCGCGTCGGGGTATTCTTTCTCGAATTCCAGGATGTTGCGGATATCCGCGCCGCGGAACGCGTAGATGCTCTGGTCCGGATCGCCGATGACGCACAGGTTGCGGTACTTCTGCGCGAGCAGGCTGATGAACAGGTACTGCGCGTGGTTGGTGTCCTGGTACTCGTCGACGTGCAGGAACCGCCATGTCTCCTGGTAGCGGTCCAGCACCTCGGGCACCTCGTGGAAGAGGCGCACCGTCTCCAGAATCAGATCGTCGAAATCCAGTGCGTTGGCTTCCTTCAGCGCGTCCTGGTACCGCTGGTACGCCCGTATGACCTGCTGCATGTGCGCCGTCGTGGCCTGCGGCATGGCGTCTTTGGGGCTCAGGGCCTCGCTCTTGAACCGTCCGACGTACCCGAGGGCGGCGCGCGCCTTCAGCTCTTTCTCATCGATCTGCATCTCCTTGAGCACGGTCTTCATCAGTTTCTCCTGATCGTCCGTGTCGTAGATCACGAACGTCCGGTCCCGCCCGAGGCGCTCGATGTCCCGGCGCAGGATGCGCACGCACACGCTGTGGAACGTGCCCATCATTGGCAGGCGGCCCTGTCCGATCTGTCCGGTCAGATCCGTCTGATCGGTGAGGCGCAGCAGGTTCTTGATGCGTTCTTTCATCTCGGTGGCGGCCTTGTTTGTGAAGGTCACGGCAAGTATCTGCCACGGCGGAACGCCCTGTTGCATCATGTTGGCGATGCGGTGCGTGAGGGCCTTTGTCTTGCCGCTACCCGCGCCAGCGAGAATAAGCGCCGGTCCCTGGATCTGTTTCACTGCCTGACTCTGCGGTTCGTTGAGGTTGCCGAGGATGGGGTCGGTGTCTGGCACCGGCGGAGCATACCTGACGCATGCTCAACGAGTCAGGACGTTCCCGGTCTTTCAGATAAAGCCGCCTTCCTGTAGAGCCGTGCGCACATCCTCAATCAGTTCCCTGCAGTCACGACAGCGCCCCAGGTGACGCTCCTGTTGCTCATTGGGTTTCACCACACCCTCCGCCAGACGGGCTAGTGTGTTCTCATCCAAATGAGGCCCCATCTTCTGTGCGGTCCGTCGCACCTCTTGGATAAAATCCGAGGCGGCGTCATGCGGACACTGTGGATTAGCCATAGACGTTTGAAGGGAATATATGTAATTATAACATTTTTATTAAAAAATGTAAAATACCGCCAAAACCGCCAGTGGTTGCGGTTACGCCACGTCGCTCTCGTCCGTCGTCTCCTCCAAACGGAGCTTCATCGTGTAGACGAAATCCGGCGGGGGATACGCGTGAGATCCGGATTCGCTTTCCCGCAGGATGTCGACGACCGCGAACACTTCTTCGCGGCAGTGGTCGCAGATCCGCAGGTGTCCGAACGGGACCTGCTTGCCGCAGTGCATCGCCTCGGCCAGCACCGCGACAGTCTGCGCGTTGAAATGCGCGTGCGTGTCCGAGGGCACCTCGACAGCATCGGAAGCGTCGTCGCCGGGGAATGCGTCGTTCATCTTCATCTCAGAGTGTCTGCGTGCGGCTGGCTGCTGCGACCTTCTTCGCGGTCACGCTCTCCACAGTGATTTCCAATGAGGGGGCAGCAATGCCCCGATCGGCGCGCATCTCTTCGATCTTCGTCAGTTGGCGGTCCAGCTGGCGCTCGCGGGTGCCGACCAGCTCCTCGTAGCCCTTGTGCACTGTCTCGAAGCGCGCGCGGACCGTCTCCATCTGCTCCTTGAATTTCTCCCACTGCTGCTTGAACGCGCCGAACACCGAGAGCATTTCCATCGACTTGCTCTCCATGCTGAAGTTATCGATGCCCTGGCGGATAACAGAAAGGATCGCGTACAGGCTGAGCGGCGAGCAGATGATCGTCTTGGCGCGCATGGCCTCGTCGATGAGCGAGCGGTCCACTTCGTTGATGAAGCCGAAGATCTGTTCGTTCGGCACAAAGAGCAGCACGTAGTCCACCGTCTGGTCCTCGCCGTTGATGTAGTCGCGCGTCTGCACTTCCTTGATGCGGTCGCGGACATCCTTCAGGAATTTCTTCTTGTAATCCTCGCGGTCCTTCTCGCCTTCGGCTTCCACGTAGAGCTGGTAGTTGTTGAACGGGAATTTCACGTCCATGTTCAGCTTGCGGTTCTGCGGCAGCAGAAAGGTGAAATCCGGCTTGGAGCCCGCGGCTTCCAGGCGCTTCTGCTTGATGTAGTTGATGCCTTCGATCAGGCCCGAGAGCCGCAGCACGTCCTCCGCCATGCGCTCGCCCCACTGGCCGCGCCCGCTGTTGCTGGTGAGCGCGCTCTTGAGGTTGCCCGTCGTCTCGTTGAGGTCATGAATCACTTTCGCGGCGTCGCCGAGGCGCGTGTCGATCTTCACGTTGCCCTTTCCGATCTCCTGCATCAGCTTCTCCATGCGATCCAGATCACGGGTCAGATCTTTCTTCATCGACTGCAGCGTGCCGTCGATCACTTCTTTTTTGCCCGTCAGTTTCGTCTCGGCGAGACGCAGGATGTGTTCGGTCTGCTTGCCGACGACTGCCGCGGCGAGGGATTCCACCATCTCCTCGGAGTCCTTCTTGGATTTGCCGGCCATGAACTGCATGAAGACCGCGCCGAGTGCCCCGCCGATGACCAAGCCGATGAGGAGAGAGGAGAGATTCACGGGCGGCATCGTAGCACAGAGCCCCGGCAGAACACGCTTGGCAGGGAGGGTGGACTATCGTCCACTGTCATGGCGAAGCGGCTCTGCTCAGAGCCATTTTCCGGGCCCCAGTCTTGCTTTTTCCGCCCGGATTCATAGAATAAGTCCCCGTCCGCGCTCCAGACAGGGAATCTCCTTCCGTGGCGCGGCACTAACTGTTTTATTCATTCCCGAAAGCCATGTCCATCAAGCGCACGCAGAAGAAAAACCTCATCACCAAGCATCGCACGCACACCAAGGACACCGGTTCTCCGCAGGTCCAGATCGCCATCCTCACCAAGGAGATCGGCCTTCTCACCGACCACCTCAAGGACCACAAGAAGGATCACTCCGCCCGCCGCGGACTCCTCGGGAAAGTCGCGCAGCGCCGCAAGCTCCTCACGTACCTCCGCATGAACAAGCCCGAGCAGTACCAGAAGGTGCTCGAGCTCCATAAGCTCAAAAAGTGAGCCGTCCCACGCAGTGTATCAAGCGGTCCGCGAGGGCCGCTTTCGTTATGCGGCGAGTTCGTAGGTGACGGCGCGGTGATGCTTGGACAATTCATCGTCTCCGCCGGGCCCGGGCGCGGGCGCGACACTGCTGACGAGGCGGTACGGGAAGCCTCTGAATTCCGCGCGTTCGCTTTTGCGGATCATCACCGTATGGACGTCGCCGGGCACGCACGAGAACTCTTTTTCACACCCCGTCTTCCGGATGATCTCCTCAAGAGACGGTGACTTGAAGAGCTGCGGCATGTACGAAAAGAACGCGACGCCGCCGGGCTTCAGCACGCGGTAGGCTTCGGTCAGCGCCTTCAGCGGGTCCGGCACGTACATCAGCGTCTCGCTGGAGTAGGCAACATCAATGGATGTATCAGCCAGCGGCAGATGCTGGGCGTCGGCTTTGATGTACGAGGCGCGGTGTTTTTTGTCCGTGAGCAGCGGATTGAGATCCATGCCGATGCACTGTGCCTGTGGATAGCGCCCCGCCACTTGTTCGATGGCCATTCCCGCGCCGCAGCCGATATCCAGGACACGCATGCCGGGATCGCCCTGCTTGGCGCGCGCAAGGAGTTCGGCGGACACCGTCGTTCCCGTGTTGGCGACGTACATATCGATGCTCTCGATCGGGCGGCCGACGGAATAGGGATCGAGCACTTCCTGCAGCGCGGTTTTCGCCATGCCGCCGTACGCGGCGACGAGCCGCCTGTGCGCTTCTTCCGCGTCATGCGGATCGTCCGCCTCAGTCGGCTCCGTCTGGTCCGGTTCCGTGTGGATGTCTTCGCGGCGCACGAGACGCACCGTTCCCGGTCCCGTCATGCCGCGCCTGCGCACGATGAACTCGACGAGGGGCGGCTGCTGCGTGCGCGTGATGCGCTGGGCAACTGCTTCCCATCCATCTTCGATGACCGGCTCAGGCAAATCCCGGCCGCGATCCCAGCTGACGGTTGTGCGGATCGAGACGGGTCGGGGAGTCTGGCCCACTGTCCATCCGGGTCCTTTCTCGCCTCTCAGGATGGAGGCGATGAGCGGGTCATCGGATGCGGATTCTGCCGGCGTCGGACCGAGTGGGGCGCGAATAGAATATTATAGCATAAATCGTTTATTGAGTCACTTTTCCTGCATGCAGGCACGACGTGGCCGGCTGCTCTGGGGAGAGCAGCCGGCGGCCGTGAGGTGT
>CAZFBZ010000043.1:0-7367 GCA_964517345.1 uncultured Candidatus Peribacteria bacterium
AAATAGGCCTCCGGATTGGCGATCCGGCCCCTTCCGTCGGAGCGAAAATCCGCTATCATCGTCCGCGCCCACTCCTTTGTTCCGCATGCCTGATAAAGACTCCACCCCTCCGGCGCAGCTTCCGCTCAGCGGAGGCGGCGAAACGCTCAGCACCCTCGGACGCATCGAGCCCCGCCCGATCGTCATGGAGATGGAGGAGAGCTACCTGAACTACGCGATGAGCGTCATCGTCTCGCGCGCTCTTCCGGACGCCCGCGACGGTCTGAAGCCGGTGCACCGCCGCATTCTTGTGGCGATGCAGGAGGAAGGTCTCTCGCCCAGCCACCGCTACAGCAAGTGCGCGGGTGTGGTGGGTGAAGTGCTGAAGAAGTACCACCCGCACGGTGACTCGTCCGTGTACGACGCCCTCGTGCGCCTCGTGCAGGAATTCTCCATGCGCTATCCGCTGATCGACGGACAGGGAAACTTCGGTTCGATCGACGGAGACGGCGCCGCCGCCTACCGTTACACCGAGTGCAAACTGCAGAAGGTCGCCATGGAACTGCTGGCCGACCTCGACAAGAACACCGTCGATTACCAGCCCAACTACGACGCCTCCCGCAAGGAGCCCACTGTGCTTCCGAGCAAGATCCCGAACCTGCTGCTCAACGGCACCGTCGGTATCGCGGTCGGTATGGCCACCAATATCCCGCCCCACAACCTCACCGAACTCATCGACGCGACGCTGCACCTCGTCGATGCTCCGGAATCGACTGTCGAGGATCTGCTCCAGTACGTGCAGGGACCCGATTTCCCGACCGGCGGCATTGTCTACAATAAAGAGGCGATCAAGCAGGCGTACCTCACGGGACGCGGTTCCATCGTCATCCGCGGCAAGGCCGAGATCGAAGAAGTCCGCGATGGCCGCTACCACATCCGCATCAGCGAGATCCCGTACCAGGTGAACAAGTCCACGATGATCGAGAAGATGGCGCAGCTCGTCACCGACAAGATCATCCAGGGCATCAGCGACATCCGCGACGAGTCCGACCGCGAGGGCATCCGCATCATCATCGAACTTAAGAAAGATGCGTATCCCCAGAAAGTCCTCAACCTGCTCTTCAAGCACACCGAGCTCCAGTCGAGCTTCGGCTACAACATGATCGCGCTGAGCGACGGCATCCAGCCGCGCCTGATGAACATCCAGGAACTGCTCCAGATCTTCATCGAGCACCGCCGCGTCGTCATCACCCGCCGCGTCACCTACGACCGCGACCGGGCGAAGGAGCGCGCACACATCCTCGAGGGTCTCAAGATCGCGCTCGACAACATCGACAAGGTCATCGAGACGATCAAGAAGAGCGAGACGCGCGACATCGCCAAGGAGAACCTCATCAAGAAGTTCAAGCTGACCGAGATCCAGGCCGAGGCCATCCTCCAGATGCGCCTGCAGACGCTGGCCGGTCTCGAGCGCAAGAAGATCGAGGACGAGCTGGCCGAGAAACTCGCGTTCATCGCCGAGTGCGAGGCCATCCTCAAGGACAAGAAGCGCATCGACAAGATCCTCAAGGGCGAGCTCGACGACCTCAAAAAGAGCTACGGCGACGCCCGCCGCACGACAGTCGTTCCCTACGAGGTCGGACAGTTCGGCGCCAAGGATACGATCCCGAACGCTCCGATGATCGTCACGCTCACGCGCGGCGGCTACGTGAAGCGCCTCAGTCCGGTGCAATTCCGCATGCAGCACCGCGGCGGCAAGGGCATCAAGAGCATGACCACCAAGGACGACGACGAGGTGATGAGTCTCCTGCACGTCATGAACCACGACGACGTGCTGTACTTCACCAACACCGGCCGCGTATTCCGTTTCCCCACCTACGAGCTCCCGCAGGCGGGACGCGTGGCGAAGGGTCAGGCCATCGTGAACCTGCTCCAGCTCCAGCCTGAGGAGCGCATCACCGCGATGCTCAAGTCCGACCTCAGCGACAAGAAGCACCTCTTCATGACGACCAAGCAGGGCACCGTGAAGCGCACGGCCGTCAGCGAATTCGAGAATATCCGCCGCTCGGGTCTTATCGCCCAGAAGCTGCCGGAGGGGGACGAGCTCAAGTGGGTCGTCGCGACGACGGGTAAAGATGAAATCTTCCTGCTCTCCCGCAAGGGCAAGTCCATCCGCTTCCCGGAGACGGACGTCCGCGACATGGGACGCGCCGCAGCCGGCGTGCGCGGCATCGACTTGAACGACGGCGACGAAGTGGTGGAGGCGGCCGCGATCATCGACCAGAACTCGCAGCTCCTCGTGGTCATGGAAAACGGCCTCGGCAAGATGACGCCCGTCAGCCAGTACCGCCTGCAGGGACGCGGCGGCTCGGGCGTGAAAGCCGCGGAGCTCACGGCCAAGACCGGCAACATCGTCGGCGGCCATGTGCTCACGCAGGGCCAGGAAGGCGATCTTCTCTGTGTCTCCAAACAGGGTCAGATGGTTCGTATGCAGCTGACCGAGATCCCGTCACGCGGCCGTGCCACCCAGGGTGTGATCGTCATGCGCCTCAACGGAGGCGACAAGGTCGCCACGATGAGCGTTGTCCGCCAGGACAAGGAGAGCGAAGAGGCTGTGCTCCAGGCCGCCATGGAGGAGCGCGCCGAGGAGGTGGAAGCCCTGGAGGAGGAGGTTGAGGCCATCGAGGAGATCAAGGAAGAGGAACTTGCCAAGGTCGAGAAGGCCGCAGCCAAAGCCAAGCCCAAGGCCAAAGCGGCAGCCAAGACTCCGGCCAAGCCGGCTCCCAAGGCCAAGGGCAAATCCTCCAGGAAGTGATCTCTCTGCGGCTTGCAAAATACCGCAAGCCTTGTACACTCTCCCAGCTATGAAGGCAGCTATCCACCCCACCGTGTTCAAAACCGCCAAGACGACCTGCGTGTCGTGCAATGCGGTGTACGAGATCCCGAGCACCATCGAGACCCAGCAGGTGGAAGTCTGCCGCGCCTGCCACCCGATCTACACGGGCAAGCAGCAGAAAGACCTCAAGGGTGGACGCGTCGATCGCTTCCGCAAGCGCATGGCGGCCGGTCCGAAGAAGGCGTAATTCACCGTATCATGAGGAGATTCGCTCGTATCCTGGCCCCTCTCGCATTCGCGGTCGTGGCTGTTTCGGGATGCGCGCAGACGCCTGCGTATACGCCGATGCAGCAGGAGAGTGCGTCGTCCGCGGTGTCATCCGCTCCGGCCGAGTCGCAGCGTCCGTGCTTCGTGGATATCAGCAATGCGCAGAGCTGCTCCGGCTGCTTTTTGGCCCCGGCGGGCGATCAGATGAAGATCTGTCTGGCATTGCTCGACCAGGGCGAAATCGTGGCGGATTTCACGTCGCTGCCGCTGACCCAGGAGGAGGCGATGGCGCAGACGGGTCCCCGCGCGATGCTCGCGGCGAGAGACGCGCAGGGGCGCACGACGACCGTGAAGGCGCCATTCGGGTTCGACCGGGTGATCACGGCGCCGGGCGGGTACTACGTGATGGCCGCGAACCGCGAGAACGACATTCCCAAGTCCTTCGACACCGTCTATCTGGTGATGTTCAAGGAGGAGGGTCCGGTGATCAAGCCCATCATCGAGGGCAGGGGATTCGGCCGTTTCAGCGCGAAGCGAAGCACCTGGCTGTACGTGCCGCACGATGACGCGCCGGCCAAGTGGACGCTGAAAGAAGTCGGCACGGACGGAAAAGCCGTCGACGAGTTCCGTTTCGGCGCCCAGCTGGCGGCCCGGCCCGATTTCCCGGCGGATGGTTTCCTGATGGACGCCGAGGTGATGGTGGATGGCGACAACGTGCTGCTCAGCGTCTTCAAGCCCGGGTATTCCGAGCGTACCGGGCCGTTCGTGCACTACGTGGTTTCCATCGACAAAAAGATGGTGGGCACGCGAAAAGAGTAGAACTGAGGCATGTCGCAGGACGAAGCGGTGAAATGGCACTCCGGACCAAAGAGTGCTATACTGGGGCGCATGGACGAGCGTCAGAGCAAACTGCTGGTTGCCATCATCGACCAGTTCATCCAGACCGCGTTGCCGGTGGGGAGCAAGAAGCTCCTGGAGAGCGGGGATTTCACGCTGTCCTCCGCCACGATCCGGGCGGAAATGGTCGCGCTCGAGGATCAGGGATTTCTGGAGCAGCCGCACATCTCGGCCGGCCGCGTCCCGACGGCCAAGGGCTATCGTGCGTATGTGAAAGAATTCATGGATCCGACCGCGCATGAGAAGGCCGCCCGCAAGCAGTTTGATACGCTGCGCGAGCAGTACTTCCGCCGCAAGGATCAGGAGCGCGCCTACGAGGCCGTGTCGCTTCTCTCGCAGATGATCCCGGACATCGCCTTCGCCACCGTTCCGCACAAGCCAGGAGTCTATTACCTGGGCCTCGCCAACATCCTGCGTCAGCCCGAATTCCAGGCCAATCCGGCGCTGACGACGGGCGTCGTGGAGGTGCTGGAGGAGCGGCTCACCGAGCTGCTCGCGCGCCTGACCATCGACGAGAAAGTGCGGTACTACATCGGGGACGAGCACATCTTCCCGAAGATCCAGAGCTGCAGCTTCATCGTCACCGACTATATGCTCCGGGACCGCCGCGGCGTCGTCGGCATCCTCGGCCACATGCGCATGGACTACGCGTATAACACCGTCGCGCTTGAGCTCGTCGCCGATCTGCTCCGGTCCGCCTGACCGGCTCTTTTACCGCTATACTCACCCCCATGACCAAGCCGGGAGACCAGATCCTCCTCCGCGTGCGCCCCTCCCTGCCCGACCAGGACGAGGTGAGCGCCTCGCGTGGCCCGCTGATGATGGAGACCGTACTATCGTCGCTGCACTCGCTGCGCGGCACAGCGGCTCGTGTCAGTCTGGAAATCGGCCTCACCGAGGGCAAAATCGGCCTTTTTGCCCGGTCGTCGCGCAAGGCCAGCGCGCTGGTGGAAAGCCAGCTCTACGCCCAGTACCCGGACGCCGAGATTGAGATCGAGCAGCACGATCCGTTTCTCCCTCGGGAAGGCGAGGTCGTCGTGTCGCAGGAACTGACGCTCGCGGAGCCGGAGGTGTTCCCCATCAAGCGCTATCCCCAGTACGTCGACGTCGCGAGTCGCCAGGCCATCGACACCATCGCCGGCATCACCTCCACGCTCGTCCGCTATCCCAAGCCCGGCATGCGCGGGCACGTACAGGTGACGTTCGTTCCCGTCGGGCACCAGTACCGCCGCCGCGCGCTTGCGTTCCTGCCGCTGCTCACCAAGGGCATCCCCAAATACTGGCCTGCCTACGCCAAGTTCTTCGCCAAGATCCACCTGGCCCGGGGGTGGAGGCGCACGTTCCTCTTTCCATTGGATATGATCCTGGGAGGCTTCCGCACGTGGTTCGTGCACCCCAAGACCAGCATCTCGCTGCTGACCGGAGAGCAGACGGAGTCGGAATTCCAGGAGGAGGAGAAGACCAGCATGCGCAGCCACGAACGTGAAGATCACGTGGCCGGCGCCATCGACAAGGTCAACCGCCTGCTGTTCCTGGTGAACATCCGCGTAAGCGTCTTCGCTCCGGCTTCGCAAAAAGAAGATGCCGAGCACAAATCCGAGGAGATCGCGGGCAGTTTCCGCCAGTTTACGCTGCCGCAGAGCAACGGTTTCCACGCCGAGCATCCCCGCACCACCGCGACGCTGCCAGACACGTTCGCGACGATTCCGTACATTCTCTCGGCGGAAGAGATCGCGACGCTCTGGCATGTCCCGAACATCCTCGTCAAAACCCCCAACATCGATTGGGTGACGAGCCGCAAACTGGAGCCGCCCGTCGATCTCCCGATCATCGATCCTGAGGCCGCGGTCAAAGAAGAGATCACCGTGCTCGGGGATGCGGTTTTCCGCGGCCAGAGGACACAATTCGGCATCCGCCCCGACGACCGTCGCCGTCACACCTATGTGATCGGAAAGACCGGCATGGGTAAATCGACGCTGCTCGAGAACATGATCTTCTCGGATATCCACGCGGGCAAAGGCCTTGCGGTTATTGATCCGCACGGTGACCTCGTCGAGGCATGTCTGCGGTTCATCCCGCCCGAGCGTACCAACGACGTTATCCTCTTCGATCCGGCCGACAAGGAATTCCCGATGGCCTTCAACATGCTTGCATGCTCGGACAAGGAACAGCAGCCGCTCGTCGCGTCCGGCATGATGAGCGTCTTCAAGAAACTCTGGCCCGACGTGTGGAGCGGACGCATGGAGTACATCCTGCGCAATGCGCTGCTCGCGCTCATCGAAGTGCAGAGCAACTCGATGCTCGGCATCCTGCGGATCTTCACCGACGACAACTTCCGCCGCAAAGTGGTGGAGCACGTGGAGAACCACCTCGTGCGCAGCTTCTGGGAGGACGAATTCACCAGCTGGTCCGAGAAATACCGCACGGAGGCCGTAGCTGCCATCCAGAACAAGATCGGCCAGCTGCTCTCGGCCCCGCTCATCCGCAATATCGTGGGCCAGGTGAACAGCAAAGTGGATGTCCGCCATGCGATGGACAGCGGCAAGATCATCCTGATGAACCTGAGCAAGGGAAAGCTCGGCGAGGACAACTCGGCGTTCCTCGGTTCCATGTTCGTGACCAAGTTCCAGCTGGACGCCATGAGCCGCGCGGACATCCCCGAGAAAGAGCGCCGCGACTTCTACCTGTACGTCGATGAGTTCCAGAACTTCGCCACCGAGTCCTTCGCTACGATCCTCTCCGAGGCGCGCAAGTACCGCCTGAACCTGACGATGGCGCATCAGTACGTGAACCAGCTCCTCATCGACGACAAGAACACCGCGCTCCGGGATGCCGTGTTCGGCAACGTGGGCAGTATGTGCGTGTTCCAGGTGGGCTCCGACGACGCCGAGCCGCTCAGCCTGCAGTTCGAGGAGATGGTTCTGCCCAAAGACATCCTCAGCCTGCCCAAATACCACGCGTACATGCGCCTGATGATCAAGGGCATCCCGAGCAAGCCGTTCTCCGTGCACACGCTGCCGCCGCCCGAATTCGAGCAGGACGAGGGCCGCGTGGAGACGATCCGCCGCCTCTCGCGCGAGCGCTACTGCGAGGAACGCGCCATTGTGGAGGACAAGATCGCCAAGTGGGTGGCGACCGCCCGCACGGCGCGTGCCGAGACCGTGAACGTGGAGAAGCAAAAGGAGAAAGAGGAAGAGGAGAAGAAGAAAGCGCGTGCCAAAGGCATGAGCCTGGACGAATACCGCAAGTGGCGTGACCGCGAGATGTGGACCAACGACTTCAACGCCCTGCGCAAAAAGAAGTCCAAGGGCGAAGAGCTGACGCCCGAGGAAGTCACGAAGATGGATGAACTGATGAAGAAGCTCGTCGATAGCGGCGGCGTGCCGCC
>CAZFBZ010000043.1:7467-11156 GCA_964517345.1 uncultured Candidatus Peribacteria bacterium
GATGCGGAGGGCGTAGCTCGCGAGCAGGCTCATGTGACCCACCACCTCGTCGTCGTAGTACAGCGCCACCGCCTCGCGCTCGATCTCCTTGCGCGTCGCCCCGCTGCGCAGCTTCTCGTCGATGTCGGTATTGTCCTCGACGAACAGCTTACCGGTCTCCTTGCCGAACGCCGCGCCCTCCATCGGTCCGACGTTGATGTCGGCCATGCACAGCGCGATCGTCAGCGGGCTGCTGTGCATGTCCAGGGCGGGCTGGAAGACCGTGCCGTACCGGGTGTCCCACCCCGGCGCGGTGGCCAGGATGGCGTCGCGGACCATGTCGATCTCCTGTTTCTCGTAGCTCCCGGCCTCCTCCATCGCCACCATCACCTCCTGCGCCGAGCGGTACTCGTTCTTGCCCTCGCCGCTGCCCCCGAACCGCGCCAGCTTCTTGGCCAGCACCTTCAGGCCTCCCGGCAGCGCGATCTCCTGCACTTTCACCTCGCCGTCCTGGACGGTGTCGTGGTACCAGCCCGCCCAGACGCCCAGCTCGATCATGCGCTCCGGGCAGTAGTTCGGGTCGCCGAGGCGCATGGCGCGGAGCAGGTGGACCGTGCGGCGGACGACCCCGGCGGAGTGGTCGATGTCGTGGAACTTGCGCCGGGTGGTGCCGTTGGGGCCGAAGCGGTCGCGGAGCAGGGACTGGACGGCGGACACGTGATGCTTTTGCATCGCACTGGATCCATGTGGGATAGCTTTGCGCTTGTGAGGTCTACAGACCTCGGTCGAATAAGCGCGCTGCAGGCGAATCCCGCACAAAGTCGTCACACGACGGCTCTCTGCGGGACCCGCTTATCTCCCTCTCGCATTTCATTTACACACTGCAATGCTGACAAATAACGGTGATCACGCCATGATGACCCGAAAGTCATCGCGCAACTTATACAGATATTTGTCAAATATGTCCATGCTCCAGGCCGCTTTGCTCCGTATATTCTCCTGTAATGAGAAAATTGATATATTGGCTTCCATACAATAAAAAAAGACCAGTCGAGCTGGTCTTTTTGTGTTGGTGTCTGCTTCCGGCGGTCAGACGGGTCCCGAGGGACGGAATCTGCGCTGATGGAAGAGAAACGGGTGAGGCGAGGAACCTCGGACTGCCTGCCTTGCTGCGGTCACTTGTTTACCTTCGCGACCGGACGAAGTCCCCGGGACGGTGTGCTGCATCGGACGAGGTCCGAAGAGCACACACAGGGGAGTGGAGGGGGGTGCACCCCGCGCGATCCTCAGGATACGCAGGGCGACGTTGCAAAGCAGAGAGGAGGACGGCCACTCATGGAGCAAGACGGTCGCTATGCCCAGAAGTGTGCAAGGGGTGCAAGGTGCTTGGCCGGGAGGAACGTTTACTGGGAATGGCCATCATTCTCTCTGCGTGTCGGTGGTGTGAAGGATCTGTGGGTGTCCCGGGGCCCCGGGACGACTGTTTGTGTGCGTGTGCGTGGGTCTTGCTCTTGGTGTGCGATCCGCGGTGGCTGTCTGCCGCTGCAAATCACCCCATCGTAGGCGAGCTATAAATTTGTGCAATGTTCTGGGCTTCCACAAAGCAGTAGAACAGTATTGAATAGAATTTGTATTCAGAGGAATTTATCAGAAGATTGATTCTCTCGCGGTTCTTTAAAACCGCATCAGATCATGTTAGGTCTGTTCTGACGAATAACAGCGTGTTTCAAATTCTGATGCAATCATCGAATGTTGAGAGAAACAGACACGATGAAGAGCGCCTGCCTGGGCAGGCAGACGCTCAACGTCGTTCATCGGGTGCATCCGGAGGCGTCAGGCCCTCCGATGTGTTTCATGTTCTCTGTTCAGTCACCGAACGGGATCTCGAACTTCCCCAGCTCACGCAGGAGATCCCAGAGCGGCAGGTTGGCCAGGCGCACCATCTCGTCCTCGATGGTGTCGGCGGTGGTGTCGAAGCCCTGCGCGAAGTGGTCCAGCGCCGTGCTGTGGGCAGCGCGCAGATGTTCCGTTTCGAGCAGGAACAGCTTCTTGCGGTTCCTCCAGAAGTCGGGCTGCGTGGAGAACCAGCGTTTGTTCAGCTGGTACCTCCAGAACTTCTGGCGGTCCTCGGTCATCTGGCGGCGGAACTTGCAGGCGGCCACCTCGTCGCGCAGCTGCAGCTCCTCTTCCTGGATCAGGAGCTTGATGCCGCGGATGGCCCGGCGGGGGCTGAGGGCCCCGTAGAGGACATCGCCGGACACGCAGGCGTGGACGAACGGGCTGACGTCGCGGACACACTTGAGGAACTCCGGCTGCACGATGCAGCCGTGTTCGGCGCTGAAGTCGGGGGCCGTCAGCGCGATGGCCTGCGGCAGCTCACTGAGCAGCCACAGGGGCAGCGGGAAGCCTTCGTCGATGAGGGCTTTGATCCGCTGGGCCACGACGCTCGCGTTCTGCGTCTCGTTCGGGCCGCGCTCCCGAACCCGCACTTCCACTTTGTCGCGCCAGTGCAGGGCGCGCTTGTAGCGCTGCACCCAGTCGTGGAGCCGGCCGAAGAGGTCGGCTGCGAAGTGGTAGGTGAGGTCGGTGATCCCGAAGACGTTGAGCAGCGTCTTCACGCCCAGCGGCACTTCCTCGAAGCTGTGCCTCCATCCGTGGTAGAACTGCCTGTCGTCCCCCGGCGCCGTCTCGTGCGCCAGGAGGATCTCCGCGGACTCGGCCGTGAGGATTTGGAACCCGAGGCCGAACGGGTTCTGCGTGGCATTTGCCATCGCTGTATTCCCTGGTGCCAGCCTCCGACGTCCAACCCCCATGACACATGGTGAGCTTCAGTCGGCTGCGAGCACGGGGAACGCTGAGTGTCAGCGCTCTCTGTGCCCGCAGTAACATTGATGCATCCGGTGTTCCCAATGAACGAATCACAGCTACAAAATATGCAGCTGTTTGATTACCGTACAACGTAAATTGAATTCTGTCTATGGTCGTCACCTATACTTCTCAACTCATGCGAAAACCCGCTCTGACCAGGAATTCGAAGAAATAAGGCCAAAAGATGATGAGCATGATGGCGGCCCAGATGATGGCCAGCACCAGAGAGGCGGCCGCAGCCACGTCTTTGGTTTCCTTCATGGCGCCGCGGTGCTTGTGCGTGTCTTTGGCTTCCTCGATGTGCCGGTAGAAGGCGCTGGAGAGGCGCTCGAGCGAGGTGTTGATGAGCTCTGCGGAGAGGAACACCCCACCGGAGAGCAAAACGAGGATCCAGTCGATGGTTTGGATGCGGAAGAACAGCGCACATGCGAGGCTGAACACGACACCGCTCGAGAAGATCTTCAGGTTACGTTCCGTGGTGATGGCGTGCCACAGGCCTTCGGAGGCGTAGACGATGCTGCGGAGAAGTGGAGAGAGCATGATCAGAGCGTGATGCCCGGGACCGGGAAGCGCTTGCAGAAGGTCTTCACTTCCTCGTGGAGCGCCTTCAGGGCGGACTCGTCGGCGCGCTTCTCGATGGCACGGAGCATGAAGTTGCCGAGGATTTCCATTTCCGGCTCTTTCATGCCGCGCGTGGTGATGGCGGGAGTGCCGAGGCGGACGCCGGACGGATCCATGGGCTTGCGGGTGTCATTGGCGATCATGTTCTTGTTGAGCGTGATGCCGACGCGGTCGAGCACCGTCTCCACTTCGCCTCCGGGCAGGCCCCACGACGTCACACA
>CAZFBZ010000044.1:0-4202 GCA_964517345.1 uncultured Candidatus Peribacteria bacterium
GGTTTCGCGGCCGGCGCATCGGTCTTGGCCGGCGTCGCTTCAGGCTTCGACGGTGAATCAGCGGGCTTGGGAGCCGCGGACTTGGCCGCCGGACGGCTGTCGGTCTTGTACCAGCCGGCGCCCTTGAAATGCACCGCTGGAGGCGTCAGCAGTTTTTCAGTGCCCTTCGAGCCGCAGGCGGGACACGACGGACTCGTTTTGCTCCCGAACGGACGGGTGAACTCAAACACTGTGGAGCACTTCTTGCAGCGGAAATCGAAGGTCGGCATGACGCGTTCAGTATAGCAGTCTCAGGCTTTGCCGCTGCCGTTCAGGACATTGCGGCCCAGCAACATGTTGAACGCGAAGTAATTGAGCGCCACGAAAGCCCCGATCGGTCCGAGTACCCGGGCAGCAGTCAGGACACCGTTGCCCACGGCGAGGCCGGTCCTGTGCGCCACGTTCACACCCAGCTGCGCGGCTTGCCCGCTCAGTGTGGGACCGGGAAGCAGGCGCGTCGCCTGCGGCAGTGCGTCCGTCGTGCTTGTCACAGCGCGTGCGACGGAGGCCGGAATGGCGTTCAGGGAGTTCATTTCCCCTCAGTATAGCGTTTTTGAGCCTGTTTGTCTCGTCAGTCTCCGGCGATGGTCTTGTAGAGACGCTTGCCGACGGCAAACGCGAGGCCGGCCACCAGCAGGCCTGCGCCGATCTGCAATACATTGACGCCCGTCCCAAGGATGGGGGCTTCGAGGATGTCGACGGTCGGACCGAGGAGACCGGGGGATGCCATAGGGGTTTTAGGCGGCGGTTCGGATGACGGAGCCGTGCTGGCTGTCTCCAAGATGCAGGACATCCTGAATCGCGCCGTCGGTCAGCTCCGTAATGCCCGTGACGACCTTTGCGGCCAGGTTGAGAGGGTTGCCCTTTTTGAACCACCTCGCCTTGAGCGTGCTGCGCACGGCCTCGCGCGTTGCGGCGATGGGGCTGTCACGCTTGATCACTTCAAAATCATTGTTGCTGATGAATCCGAGTGCGGACGGCACGATGCCGGAAAGCGCGTCGTATCCTTTGACGACCGCGTCCTGCGCGAGATCGAGTCCGTCGGCTTTGCCCGGCGCATGCACGCGGTCTTCTTTGACCAACTCCCATGTGGCTTCTGCCCGGTTCATGCAGGAATTATCCGCCTCACGGCGTCCACTGCAAGAAAAACGGCAGGAATATGCGTCGTTTTTCTCCGGACAGCTTCTCCGTGGCGTCCCCAAGCGCGGTTGACGAAAGGAAGACCTTGCAGGGTCGAATGCGTTACTGTATAAACTGTGGGCTTTGCACTTCCGTGCAGCGTTGCTCTTTCTCTTTAACGAATGGCCGCCCGTTACACGGCGGTCATTTTTTGTTGCCCCTATTCTGATTTTGCTCAAAGGACAGCGCCGCGTCGTCGTCCGCAAGCGGCTCCGTGCAGCTGCTCTATCCATCGGGAGCTGCATCGGTATACTGTGTCTCATATGAAAAAGACGTCCGGTGCCCTGCCTCTCGTTCTTGGCGTCCTCGCGCTCGGCGCGTTTGGATCCGTCGTGTTTTTGGCGACGCACCCGCTGCGGACGGACCCCCGCGCCCCTGCCACTGTAGTGCGGGACGGAGACAAAGTGCGTGTCACGTATTACGGCCAGGTCGAGGCGGATCAGCCGCACGGTTCCCCGGAGCGCCCCAAGCACTACACGCTGCGCCTTGCGGCGGGAGCGTCTGTTCAGCTGAAGAGCAGTACCGTCGATCTGCGTAAATACGACGGCCAGCACGTGCAGCTCGCCGGCACGCTCCCGAAGGAGAGCAGGGACTCCTACGAGCTCATCTACGTCCAGGACGTCCAGGTCGTCCAGAAATGATCTTTGAGGCTGCCGGACGAGCCACTACTCTTTCCGCATGCTTGAGAAAGCCTACGACCCATCGGGAACCGAAGACCGCATCTACAAGTTGTGGGAGGACAGTGGCGCGTTCCGCGCGGACGCGCAGAACGTGATCAAGAACAAGAAGAAGCCGTTCACCGTCAGCATGCCGCCGCCCAACGCCACGGGTCAGCTGCATCTGGGCCATGCCGTCATGCTCGCTCTTGAAGATATCTTCATCCGCTACCGCCGGATGAAAGGCGAGGAAGCGCTGTGGGTGCCGGGCACCGACCACGCCGCCATCGCCACCGAGAGCATGGTCATCAAGAAGATCCAGAAAGAGAAGAAGATGAAAGATCCGCGCGCCACGCTCGGCCGCGAGGAACTGCTGCGGCAGATCGCGGCGTTCGTGGAGATCAGCCGCGGCACGATCCGCTCGCAGGTGCGCAAAATGGGCAGCAGCTGCGACTGGTCGCGCGAGCGCTACACGCTGGAGCCCACGCTCAACCGCTGCGTGAACGAGATGTTCGTGAGCATGTATCAGGACGGTCTGATCTACCGCGGCCACCGCATCGTGAACTGGGACCCCAAACTTCAGACGACCGTCTCCGATGACGAGATCGAATATGCCGAGCGCAAAGAGCCGTTCTACACGTTCCAGTACGGGCCGTTCCAGATCTCCACGTCGCGCCCCGAGACGAAGTTCGGCGACAAGTACGTCATCATGCATCCTGACGACGAGCGCTACGCCAAGTACACGCACGGCGAGAAGTTCGAGTGCGAGTGGATCAACGGACCCGTCACCGCGACGATCATCAAGGACAAGGCCGTCGACCCCACGTTCGGTACGGGTGTGATGACGATCACGCCGTGGCACGACCACATCGATTTCGATATCGCCGAGCGTCACGATCTGGAGAAGCAGCAGATCATCGGCTTCGACGGCAAGCTGCTGCCCGCGGCGGGGGAGTTCTCCGGCCTGCACATCGAGGACGCGCGTCCGCAGATCGTCGAGAAGCTCAAGTCGAAAGGCCTGCTGGTGTCCGTCAAAGAGGATTACGTCCACAACGTCGCGCTCAGCCAGCGCGGCAAGGGCATGATCGAACCGCAGATCAAAGAGCAGTGGTTCATCGACGTGAATAAGCCCGTCATGGACTGGAAACGGCGCAAGATCAGCCTGAAAGAAGTGATGCAGGAGGTGGTGCGCACGAAGCAGATCACGATCATTCCCGACCGGTTCGAAAAAACGTACTTCCACTGGATCGATAACCTCCGTGACTGGTGCATCTCGCGCCAGATCTGGTGGGGGCACCGCGTGCCGGTGTGGTACCGCGACGATCGCGGCAGCCGCGACATGCACGTGGGCGTCCTGCCGCCCGAGGGCGAGGGCTGGGAGCAGGATCCGGACACGCTCGACACCTGGTTCAGCTCCGCGCTCTGGACCTGGAGCACGCTGATCGATCCAGAATTGGCCAAAGATCACACGCTCAGTTTGCGCGATCTTTTGCTGAAAAGTCCGGATGTTCAGGCCTTCCATCCCACGCAGGTGATGGAGACCGGCTATGACATCCTGTTTTTCTGGGTGGCGCGCATGATCCTGATGACGACCTACGCGACGGGCTCGATCCCCGAGATGGAATACGGCCAGGTGCCGTTCGAGACGGTCTATCTGCACGGCCTGATCCGCACGCGCGAGGGCAAGAAGATGAGCAAGTCCGATCCCGAGACGATGATCGACCCGCTCGACATGATCAAAACCTACGGCGCCGACGCGCTGCGCCTCTCGATGATCGTCGGACAGAGTCCGGGCAACGACAGCCGGTTGTACGAAGAGAAGATCGCGGGTTACCGCAACTTCGTGAACAAGCTCTGGAACGCGAGCCGTTTCATCCTGCTCCAGTGCGAACAACTCGGTGAGAAGCCTGAGACCGTCACGACCTACGAAGCCCGCACGCTCGCCGACAAAGCGCTTATCCACGCGCTGGAGGAACTCGTTCGCGACGTCACCGCCGGTCTCGATGCCTACCGTCTGAGCGAAGTAGGGGAGCGGCTCTATGCCTTCGTCTGGGAGTACTTCTGCGACTGGTACCTGGAGTTGAGCAAAGGTGAGGCGAACATCGGCGTGCTCATTCATGCTCTGCGGACGATCCTCACGTTGCTGCACCCGTACTGTCCGTTCGTCACGGAGGAACTCTGGAGCCAGGTGAAAACGCCGGACGCGCCGTCGCTCATCCGTCAGTCGTGGCCGGTGATCAACGAAGCCTCGGATTTCGCCCAGTCCCACAAAGATCTGCAAGTGGTCATCGATGTCATCACGGCCATCCGCAAGCTGCGCACCGATCA
>CAZFBZ010000044.1:4302-11066 GCA_964517345.1 uncultured Candidatus Peribacteria bacterium
ATATCGAAGCCGCGCTTGGTGCCGCTGCGTACTTCCATCGCCGCGCCGCGGGTGATCGTATTGCGGCCGTATTTCTCGTGCAGGCCGTCGAGCGTCTTCTGTACATCCTCGTCCCGGCAGATCTTCCCGGCATCTTCAAACAGCGAGTACTGCACGCTTCCGGCCGGACCGAGACGCCACAGCGCCATGCCGATCTGCGTGTAGCCCGCGTGCGCGTCGTGTACCTGGCGCAGGCAGCGGCGCAGGTAGGGGTGCAGCGCCTCTTCCGTGCAGGTGGGCTGGGGGAGGGAGGCGTGGGCGCTCTTCCAGCGGTAGCGCTCGTCCCGGAGCCATACCGAGACGCCCCGGCAGGCCAGTTCATGGCGCCGCATCTTGAGCACCGTGTACTCGGCATGGCGCAGCAGGTGGGCCCAGAGAGTGCGGGGGTTCGTCTCCCGGCGGAAGCTGCGGGCGCGCGAGACCGATTTGGGCGCGTGATGTTCGTTGTCCACGGGCGAGATGCTCTCGCCGAGCAGTTCGCGCTGCATGTCGCTCCCCGGGCGTCCGAAGAGCGAAACGAGCAGGTCCGTGGGGCACATCGCGATGTCCCAGGCCGTCTCCCAGCCGTGCGCCGCCACGTGGGGCTGCCGCCGCCGCCCGATGCCGGGGATGGCCGGAGCGGCCCTGTCCCGCAGGAACTCCTCGATCCGCATCGACAGTGGACCGGCCATGCCCACGGTCGTGACGCCGGAGGGCTTCCGGTACTCTCCCGCCATCTTGGCGAGCAGCTTGCTCGGTCCCACGCCTACGGAGACCGAGAGGCCCGTCTTATCGAGGATCGTCTTCTGGATGGTTCGTCCCCAGATATCCGGATCGGCGGGGACGCCGCCGACAATCGACCGGAGATCCAGGTACCACTCATCGATCGACATCTGTTCCACGATTGGACAATGCTCCCGGATGACACTCTCGATCTGCTCGGAGGCCAGGCCCGTCTCGTGGAAGTCCGAGGGCATGCGGATGGCATCTGGACACAGGCGCATCGCTTCCTTGAGTGGCGTGCCCGTGCGGATGCCCTTGGCTTTCGCTTCGTAGCTGGCCGCGATCACGAACCCGCCGCCCATGCCGAGGGCCAGGAGGGGTTTGCCGCGCAGGCGCGGGTTTTGCCGGACAAGAACGGACGCGAAAAAAGAATCCGCGTCGATGTGCGCGATCATGGATTGGCGTAGGAAAAGTAGGAAAAAGACGGTGATGATTGCGGCTTCAGTACTTCCGTATCAGCCCCTGCACGACGCCTGCCACTTGCAGTTCTTCCAGCGCGTGCAGATCGGGATAGGCCGGATTCTCGGCATGCAGGAAGAATTTGCCGGTCTTCTCTTTCTTCAGGCGTTTGAGGGTGAACTCGCCGTCGAGCACGCCTACCACGATGTCGCCGGGCTTGGGCGTCTTGCCGCGCAGCACGAGCACGAGGTCTCCTTCGTTGATACCGGCGTTGATCATGCTGTCGCCTTTCACGCGCAGCAGGAACGTGGAGTTCTTGTCGTGCACGAGATAGTCCTCCAGCGTCACCGTTTCCTCCGCCTGCTCCTCCACGGGCGCGGCGAAACCGGCCGTGATGGGTCCGAACAGCGGCAGGGTCATGGGCGCGAACATGCTCTTCGTTTCCTCCTGTTCCAGGATCTTGATGCGGCCCTTGGGATCTTTTTCGATGTGACCGGCCTTGAAGAGCGCGTTCACCACCTTGGCGACGGCGTTCTTGCTCCGCACACCGAAGGCGAGCGCGAGGTCCGCGAGCGAGGGCGAGTAGCCCCGCTTGTGCTGGAACTCCCGGATGTAGCTGAGTACGGTCCGCTGGTGTGGGGTGAGCGCGTCGGTCATGGGTGTGTGGGGAACGATCGTCCACCAGAGTACGGTGTACGACCGTTCACTGTCAAATGCTATCACAGAAAAGCGCTTTCATGGCTTTCCAGAGCCTCAGGCTGCAGGTGCCGCCGGTTGCGTCGCCGTCTCCGTAACCAATTCCCCCAGCGTTGGGGCGTTGGCTTCGCGCGGGATCTTCTTCCACAGCGGACGCATCAGCTTGAGCAGTGCCGCGATGCAGCAGCCCGTGAAGAGGCCGAGGCAGACGAGGCTGGTGGAGAGCGACGTGCGGTCCGCAACGGCGGCGAACAGCGGCGGGAAGAACGCGAAGAAAATCTGGAACATGAAGCCGCGTACCGAGAGAATCGTCGCGCGCACATCGGGCGTCGTCATCCGGTTCATCAGATCAAATGTGAGGGGACCGAGGAAACCCCACATCACGCGGACGAGAATAATCAGCACGATGCCGGAGGGCGCCGGAGGCAGCAGACCGAGCAGCAGCAGGAACGTCACCGCGGGGATCGCGATGAACAACATAAACTGCCGGTCTTTGAGCCAGTGCGCGAACCGGTACGACTCGCGTGAGGCCACGGCGGAGAGCAGCACGACCGCCGCATGTACCATGCCGAAATAGCCCAGCGGCACGCCGGCTTCCACCAGGTAGGGCTGCGTGAACCAGTAGAGCGTGATGAGCAGCGAGCCGAACAGGCTGTCGATCAGAATCACGTAGCGCAGACGCTTGTCCCCGATAAGGCTGCGATGCGCCACTGCGAGCATCGTTTTCAGTGCCTTCTGGCCCCTGGAGAGCGTCATGCGCGGCGGCTCCTCGAGAGTCATCGTGAGCAGGATCAGCCCTCCGAACACCGGCAGCGTTGCCCAGAAGGCCAGGCGCAGGCTGATAACCGCCAGCGCGCCGCCGACGAGCCCGGCCAGCGCCTCGGCCCCGAAGCGCATGAACGCCTGGTTCCCGAGGCTTTTGCGGAACGACCGGGCCTTGCCCTCGGCCTCCAGCGATTCGAACGTCAGCGCCTCGATCGTGCCCGACTGAAAGCTGAGGCCCGTGGAGAGCAGCGACGTGGCGGCGAGGAAAAACCAGTAGTTGGTGCCGATGCAGTAGCACAGCACGCCGACGAAGTTGCAGGCTGCGCCCGCAATCAATGTGTTTTTCCGTCCCCACCGGTCCGCGATGTACCCGGACGGGATCTGCCAGGACGCCAGCACCAGCGCCGAGATGCCCTGCATGACCAGCACCTCGAAGAGCGACATGCCCGACTGTTGCAGGAACACCACCAGGATCGGCAGGTAAAACAGCGAGCTCGTGCCCGCTTTGAGCACGGTCAGCTTCACCCGGTTTCGGCGCCAGGAGGCGGCGGATTCCATGTATGGATTCTACTCGGAACCGTCTTTCCGGCCAGCGTTCACTCGATCACGTCCAGGTCCTTGTTCTTCTTAAGTTCGATGTAGGTGATCGTCCAGACCGTTTCCTGGAATACCTGTAGATAGCCGAACAGATAGCTGGCGCCGTAGACGAGACCGATACCCGTTACCGTCGCGGCTATCACGCTGACTGTCGTGGAGAAGAAATACGCGAAAACGATTGCCACGCCGACTACGATGCCCGGAATCAGAATGACGATGACGGTATTGAGCATCGTGCGGATGGAGATCACGAGGAGCAGCATCAGGAGGAACATGACCTGTCCCAGGTAGCTCACGATCATCTTGAAGCTCAGGCCCATGGCCTCGAAGATGCCCGCGCGCGAGATGACGACCGCGGGTTGTGCGAAACTGAAGAAGAACTTGAGAATGTTGGAGAGAACCCAGACGCCCGCCACGATCATGATCATCACGAATTTCACGTCGCCCGGGATGTAGCGCGCAGTCAGGGACGACAGGCTGAGCGCGGTCGTCCAACTGCTCAAAAGCAGGAATTCGTGGATCGCGAGGATCGGAAAGAAATTGTAGAGCGCCAGCACGAAGCCGCCCTTCACCTCCTCGCCGCGGTGCGATTTGGCTGCGAGGCCGATGATGGCGCCCATGGCCAGATTCGGGAAGATGAACTCGATGCACAGCAGGATAACGAAGAGCACGAGGATGACCACGAACGCCCACATGGGCACGTGCTCGTAGAGCCAGATCGCGTCGTCGAACAGACCGACCTCCTTGCCGCTGGTGAAGCTGTACAGGAAATACAGCTGATAGCCGATCAGCTTGATATTGAGCAGCGTCTGGAAGAATGACGAGAAAAAGCCCCAGCGGCGCAGAACCTTTTCGCGCCTCGTGAGGGCCCAGGCCTCCGCGATGATTTCACGGGGGGTCATAGGCGGTAGTACTCGTCGTCGGAAGAGCCGGAGGCCGTCGGGGAATCAATGATGGGGAAAGAGGCCTGTGTGCCGCTGCCGCTCAGCCAGGACGGGGCCGTGCTGCCTGTTCCCGTGGAGGACAGCGCGCCGCTGCCCGCGGGGGCGTCCGGTTCCGGCACCGACAGTGCGTCCATATCTTTCCACTGGTCATCCACCGGCACCAGGTCCTGAAGAGGCGTATAGGTGTAGTCCTTGCCGAGCACGATCGTCACCTGGCCGAGCAGGTCCGGGAGGATGTCGGCGGGCGGCGTCGTAGCCGGTATCTGGAGCAGTCCGCCGAAGAACTCGGCAAGAGACTCGTCCTCCGGCAGCTTGCCGATGACGACCGACGTTTCGCGCTCTCCCGCAGGATCATCACGGTCCTCCACGAGGTTGCCTGATTGCTCCACGCGGAAGCCGAAGCGTGTGAGTTCCGCGGCCAGCCTGCTGGCGGCACCCGAGGGGGCGCCCGCGTTGTAGACGTAGATCTGCGGCTGGGCGAGGAGGATTGACCGGCTGTTGAGCAGGAGCGCGGTGAGCGTTTGGATCTGCCGCCAGTTGCCGGAACCCTCCGGAATGGAGACGGGAAGCAGGACCGATGCGCCGGCAAACAGTGCCAGCGGAGGGTTGTAGAGCAGGCCGCCGGGCGCGGGCTGGAACGTGGAGTAACCAGTCTGGTTGTTCAAATGCACGCTGATGACGTTGCCGCGTTCCATCCGGTCGGCGATTTTCCCGGCGCCGAGGATCTCCTGGAAGCTCATGGTTGTCAGCACGTTCTCCGAAAGAATCTGGAGGAAGGACGTGATCTTGCCGGGGCTCGTTGCCAGCCCCGCCTCGCCGGCCTTTTCCGCGATCGCCTTGAGGATCAGCTGCTGGCGTGCGGACCGGTCGAAGTCGCTGGTGCTGTGGCGGCTGCGCGCGTACTTGAGCGCCGTTTCGCCGTCCAGGTGCTGGGGGCCGGCATGGATCACGAACGTCTCATAGCTGTAGTTCGGTCCGGGGTACTGCGAATCCACAATGTCCTCCGGCACGATGACGTCGATGCCGCCGAGCGTGTCGACCACCTTCACGAACGCGATGAAGTCGACCTTCACGATATGGTGGATCTGCACGTGGAACAGGCGGCTGACCTCGTTGCCCAGCTCCACGAGCGCCTCTTTGGCCGCTTCCTCCTTGGTTTTGCCCTGCGCGCGCAGATAGCCCTTATAGTCGCGGTAGAGTGAATTGATGCGTCCCTTGCCCATCAGCTTGGACGATATATAGAGATCTCGGGGGATCGAGAGCAGCACGACGCTTTTGGTTTTCTTGGGATCGAAGCTTGCGATCATCATGGAGTCCGTCAGATCCACACCTTCGTGGGATTTGTCGCCCGAGCCGAGCAGCAGGAAGTTCGTGTAGCCGTGGGCGTCGACCGGCAGATCCGCACCGGCGACGGACAGGAATGAGTGCGGCGTGAGGATGCGTAGCGCGACGAGCGCCTTCACCGTGCCCGCAAGCAGCACGAGTCCGAGCAGGATCGTGAGCAGTACCAGCAAAATCCTCTTGAGGACGTGCGCCTGCTTTTCCTCCTCCTTGCGCTGTTTCCAGCGTCCGTACCAGCCGAAGACGGCGCCGGACAACCGTGCCAAAAACGGTGCGGCCTTGATCAGCCCCGGTACACGCTGAGGTTTCTCCTCGCTGATGCGACGAGTCGTGAACGTCATGTGCGTGAGAGTGTAGTGGAAGGGGATCGCCCGAGGAAGAGTCCGGGGGCAGAAAAACCCGGAATTAGCAATTGGTGTTTTGGCCAGCAGGCAGCCGAAAAAGACCACTGTTGTGGTCATGCACGCGCTCGGGCTCTCCGGTGCATTTTTCAGCCCGCGATCAGACGCAGAATCATCAGCAGGATCGGCTGATGCACCAGATAGATCCAGAGAGCATAGCGGCCCGGCCAGGTCAGCCACTGGAGCAGGGGAGACGCAGCGGATGACGCCGGTGCGGGACGCAGTCTTCGGACGTAGATCGCATTCCCGAATGCGACGCCCAGGAGGATCCAGCCGAACCACGGCAGCAGCGGATAGTAATCCACGCTCGAGAAACCGGCGGGCATTGCCCCGAGCGGGAGCAGCAGCGATGACGACGCGGTGATGTTTCCGATGACGGGGCCAAGTACCAATGCCAGCAATCCTGTCAGAATATTCCATTCGCGCAGGGGCGCGAAGAACGGCAGGATCAGCGCAGAGACGCCGATAAGGTGGAGAATGCCGAAGCGCACGAATGTCTCCGGATCGACGAGCCACGTCGCGAGTGACACACCCAGGCCGCAGCCGATGAGTATCACTCCCCGGCGTGCGTACTTGGCCGCGATCTTCCTGCGCGATGTGCCTTCATCTTTTGTGCGCCCGAAAGAAATGGCGAAGCCGATACCCACCAGCAATAAGAAGAGCACCGCCGTTCCGCGCTGCACGGCAAGCCACCCACCCGAGAATAATGCGATATCCCAGCCGTGAAATGCCCACAGGTCATAGGCCGCGTGATACGCGATCATCAGGACGATCGCGAGAGAGCGCAGCAGATCCAGTTCCGGATAGCGGACGGGGCGGG
>CAZFBZ010000045.1:0-7544 GCA_964517345.1 uncultured Candidatus Peribacteria bacterium
GTGCAGCAGAGCATGACTGTTTTTTCTTTGGGGATGGCCGCGGACCGGATGGCATCAGGAAAATCCTGAAAGCGCCGGATGCCCGGAACGACGGCGTTGCGGAATGAGCCGATCGCGGTTTCGTAGGCATTGCGCGTATCGATCACCACCACATCGTCGCGTTCCATCATCTGTTTCCAGGCAAGCGGCGTGAGGTGATGGTGTTTTCCCGCGGGCGCAATCCCCCGCTGTCTGAACGTGATCAGTTCGGGCTTGATCTTCACAGACCAGCGGCGAAAGACCGCCTGCTCCGCAGAACTGTCCTTGAAGAGAATATCACTCTTGAGCGCGCGCATGGTCTTTTTCCATTCTGCGATCGCCTCCGCGGCACCGCACACCGTGGAATTGATTCCCTCGGAGGCAAGCAACACCAGGCCTTTCAATCCGTGGGTGCCGCCAAAGGCATGTAGCTCCTTCTGCAGAGCAACGAGCTCCGCCTCAGTGAGCGGAAAAAATGCGTAGGAGGCGGTAATGGACACAGACATAGGCCAAGTAAACTCTTTCGCCGGGGGAATATCCAGAACGCGTCGCGGCTTTAGATGTGCAGGAAGAATCCAGCACGCATTGACCACGGCAATCTCCTCTATATGCTCACCGTACTTTCTCTTTCTTCATCTCTTTTTTCTTATGCGTCATTCCCTCCTCCGGCTGTCCACGGCAGCCATTATTTTCGCGTCTGGTGCCGGCACCGTTTTGGCCGCCCCAAGTGCGGATCTGACCGTCCAGATGTCGGGCCCAAGCACGACGTCCATCTCGACCGCGACCACGTACACGGTTTCCGTGAAGAACCTCGGCCCCTCCACTGCCGACGGCGTGAAAGTCTCCGTCGCACTTCCCCTGACGAACACGAGTCCGACCGTGCACATCCTGGGCAATGTCTCCGGCTGCTCCGTTGTCGCAAACAAGCTCTCGTGCACCGTCGGCACGATCAAGAAGAACAAGACTGCAATCATCACCTACAGCTACACCGCGCCCGTCTCCACGAAGGTTCTGCAGATGACGGCCACGGCAACCTCGAACGTTGCGGACCCCGTCTCCGGCAACAGTTCCGCTTCCCTCGTGCCGAACCTGGTCTATCCGTCGCGCGCCATCACGTCGGCAACCGTCACCAATTCGCATTGCACGGGTCAGAATCTCTCGTCGTACTTTGAGTGTCTGCTCTACCCCAGCTCCATCAGCTCCCATGAGACCACGCTGAACGCCGACACGACCATCAGCTTCACGGAACCCGGCTACACCGGAAACTGGTCGCAGAACGCGGCCAAGACGACGCTGTTCTTTGAGTACTTCGACGGCGCAGGCAAGATCGCCGAGTTCAACGGCTACGCTATCAACGGCAGCAATTGCTTCGATGGCATGACGAACTTCTTCCCGACCAGCACCTACAACAGCCCGTACCGCGTTTGCATCCAGTAATTGAGCAACCCACGAGGAAAAGCCCTGCAGGATCGCAGGGCTTTTTTTGTCTGCCGCACGGGGACGCTTGCCTTCGCGCGATGGCCTGTGGGACGATGATCGCCCCTTCAATTCTGCCAATAGCCCCGCTCGTTGCGTTTTTCCAGCGGCTCGACGAAAAACTGACGAACACGCGCCTCCTATGGCTGCTGTTCGGCCTCGCCGTCCTGCTCTTTGCGCCCAGTCTGCGCAACGCGTTCGTGGGGTTGGATGACGGCTTGTTGATCTATAAGAACGCCGCGGTCGGGCAGCTCAGTCCCGCCTCCATCCTGCACATTTTCACATCATACGATCCCGAGTTGTACGTCCCGCTCACGCTCCTGAGCTACCAGGTGGAGCACGCGCTCTTCGGCTTCACGCCGTTCTGGTATCACCTGACCAACATCCTCCTGCACGGGGGGAGCACGGTACTCGTCTTTCTCGTTGCGGAGCGTCTGATGACGGGCAACCGCTGGGCGGCTTTTGCCTGCGCCGCGCTCTTCGCCATGCATCCCCTCAACGTCGAAGCGGTCGCCTGGGCCTCGGCCCGGAAAGACCTGCTCTCCGCGTTCTTCCTGCTCGCATCGCTGTGTGCGTATCTCTCGCCCGCGCGCCGCGGGTTCGACGGGCGCTACGCCGCGAGCTTCGCGTTCTTCCTGCTCGGCCTGCTCTCCAAAGTGAGCGTGGCCACGCTGCCGCTCGTGTTGCTCCTCGCGAACTGGAAGAATAAGCGCCCCTGGAAAGAGAGCCTGCGAGAGGCAGTGCCGTTCTTCGCGCTCAGCGCGGTGTTCCTCGTCATCGCCGTGTTCGGCAAGGCCCAGAACCTCGCCACGCTCACCCTCTGGCAGCAGGCGCTGCTGCTTGCGAAGAGCGCTGCCTTCACGCTCGAGAAGCTCATGGCCCCGGTCGGCCTCTCGGTGATGTACGAACAGCTGACGCCGATCCGCCTCCTCTCCGCGGAGTTCCTGATTCCGCTCGGCGTCGTGCTCGCGCTGATCGCGGGAGTCGTCGTCTCGCTGCGCCGCAATCGCCTGTGGGCCTTCGCGCTGCTCTTCTTCGGCGTCACGTTCCTGCCCACCGTCGCCACGTTCGCCAAGAACCACATGATCTTCTACGCCTCGGACCGCTACGCCTACCTCCCGTCCATCGGCATCTTTCTGCTGCTCGGCCTGCTCGCGGACCGGTGCATGAGGCACCGCTTCCGCCCAATGGCAGCGGTGCCGGCGTGCGTAGCCGTCGTGCTCGCGGTCCTCACCCTCAGCCAACAGCAAGTCTGGCTCTCCAGCGAGACGCTCTACGCCCAGGCGATCCGCGTCACTCCGGCGTCCTCCATCGCCTACACCAATCTGGGCGCCGTGCTGATCGACAAGGAGCGAATCGACGAGGCGGTCACTGCTCTGGAGAAAGCCGTACAACTGGATCCGGACAATCCCGCCGCATCGTCCAAGCTCGGCGCGCTGTACCACCAAAAAGGACACGATGACCGCGCGTTGCCCCTCCTGCTAGCGGGAGCCGCGGCGAGCGACAAGCGGCCAGTTCTCTCCATGGAAGACCTGGGACCGTACTACCTGCTGGCGGAGTTCCTGGGCGACCAGGGCAAGACGGCCGAAGAACTCGAGGTGTTCCTCCACGCGGTGAAGCGCGCTCCGTTGCTGCCGGAACCGCACTTCAACCTGGCGCTGAAGTACGAGAAATACGGCCGGCTGCCGGACGCGGCCGCCGAGTACACGACGGCCATCGAGCTGTATCCCGGATACCTCGATGCGCTGTACCGCCTGGCGGGAATCCTGTCGGGAGAGGGACGACTGCCCGAAGCAGCCGCATTGCTGCAGCGCATTGTCGATCTCAACCCGGGCTACGAAAAAGCCCTCCCGCACCTGCAGCAGATCGAGGCGCTGATACGGGTGGGCGGGAGGTGAGGCGGTGCGGACGGATTCTTACCGCCGATCATGGGGGAGATGCCGTCGCTGATTACTGCATTTATTTATTGGATGCCGATAAGGAGAGAAAATTACTGAACACTGAAAACGCCCATCATACCGTTGGTCAGGTGTTCCGCGATGTGGCAGTGGAACATCCAATCACCGGGATTGCTGGCATCAAGAAGGATATCGACAGTGTGACCCGTTGGGACAAGCACTGTGTCTTTCCAGACGAGATTCTTGTTCTCTACGCCATTGTCCGAGAGGACGAGGAACCGCTGACCGTGGAAATGGATCGGATGCTGCATTGGATGTGCCGAGTCCTTCTCGTTCACGAGTCTGATCTTCACCTTCTCACCCTTCTTGAAGGTGAAATTGATGTCCATGTTCTCCTTTGCCGTAGCCGCGTCGATGAGCTTCCACTGTGTATTGGCTTTCGTCGCTACGATGTTCATGTGCGGCATGGTGTCTTCCCATTCGATACCGTCGGGGCTTTCGCTCATCATCCCCGCATGATTCATACCCATCATCATTTTGGCTTCGACGGAGAGCCGAATAGTGTGATCGGGCTGCTTGGCGAAGAAAGCCTTGAAGGCATCGATATCGGCTGCAACGTCACTATTCGAGCGAAGCGTGTTGAGTTGCTGCGCGTAGGATTGGCTCGTTTCCGTATCAGTGACATTGATGTGTGCCAGCGTCTGTGTCTGCGGCTCCAGATGCTGCAAGGACACCGTGCCGGCGTTCGCGAAGAGGACATCAACGATGGCGCGCTCCGATGGCGCAATGATGATCGAATCAGCGAACTGCTCCTTTGTGTACCGTCCGCTGTCACTGCCGACGATCTTCATCTTCGAACCCGCAAACGCCACTTTGAATGTGCGTGTGTTCGCCGCATTCGTCAGATAGAAACGCACCGTGTCGCCCTTATTCACTGCGGGAAGTGTGGGGTTCGTTAATCCGTTGATGAGCATCGTGTTTCCGAATCTGCCCATGAGTGCATGATCTGCGTCGTCTTTTCCATAGGAGACGGGTAGGCCATTCTGGCCGAGGAGAATATCGTCGAGGAAGACAGTCTGCTCGCTGTTCACAGGCGCATAAGCAGTATGACTCTTTGGCGTGACAAGGATATTGCCGTAGAGACCGAGATCCTGCTGTACGTCCTCCCGGACATGCGGGTGATACCAGAATATGCCTTCATCAGGCACCGTGACGGTGTACGTGAAGGAGCTGTCCGGTTCGATGGCTTTCTGCGTCAGACCGACTGCGCCGTCGAATTTGCTGTCCAAGCGCAGTCCGTGCCAATGAATGCTTGTCGGCTGATCGATCTCATTCTTCACGCGGACTGTGAAGGTCGATCCCTGTTGAACCCGCAGCATCGGGCCGGGGAATTGGCCGTTGTAGGCATAGAACGCAAAAGACTTTCCGTTGATCGTCTTCTTCACGATCTGCGGATTGAGATCAATTGTCCCGCCGTCTGCTACGTCGATGGTTTCCGACGTTTTGGCTTCGGAAAGGGTGGAAAGATCAATATCGCCACCGGAAAGAAGTGTGGACGTTCCTCCGGGGTCGACCGTCGTATCATCCCGCATCATGCCATGGTTCATCTGGGAGTGATCCATGGCAATGCCGGACGGCCGATTTACCTGCTGGGAGCAGGCGGTAAGCAGGATGATTCCTGCACTGAGAATGAGGTAGTGTTGAACTCTGATCATGATTGAGAAGGAATCAAAACAAAGAGACTGATATGCATCAGTATAGTGCAGAGCTTTGGATCACAATCTCAGAACAGTTGTTTGAATGCGAGACAGGATAAGGGGCGCAGCGCTCTCCACTTCTTGCATACTCAGAAGCGAAATGCGATATCCAAAAACAATCGTCATCGGCGTCACTCCAACCGTAAGAACAGGAGTGGAGAAGGAAATCGCCCGCGGCTGCGCTGCCTGCGCAAAGCAATGGCCTCCCGCACATGGAAAGCCCTGCTGATCATTGTCTCTGCTGCAGTCAGGACAATGGTGCGATGCGTCCGTGTCCATAGACATATGCTGTGCCGCCTCCTCAAATGCGGCTGCTTCAACATGAGGAGCATGTATGACACAGACGCTCGCGATAACGAGATGTAAGCCTAACATCGCAAGTATGAATCGCTTCATTGAAACGCCATTGTACCCCCGTTGGCGCGTTATTGAATATTCGCTCAATGATTACTGCAAAATATTGGTCGAAGCTGGAAAATTTTAGATATGTTGTTCATAGAATTTTGCCTTAAATAAGCCATTGGTGAAGTTGCCGTACCTGATGATTCCCTTTATTGCGCGGAAGCGTGATTCTTATTTGCGAGCAACCAAAACAGCATAAGGCTGTTCTCTATGGCACTCTTCCCAGAAGGGACTGCCCATCTTTTCAACAGCTTCCCTTGTTGCATACAAGCGTTCCCAAAGTTCTGTTTGTAATCCGCCATCCTGCGCAGCCTGCTGATACTCTTCTTTCGTATACTGATGCAAAATGGAAGTAAATTGAGTTTCGTGGGTAACTGGTTCTATGAATTCGACCTGCACCTTATTTTCTTGAAGCTTTGTGAATCGCCTGCTGCCTAAGTTTTTTCCGAATCCTGAAAACAGCGGATTAAAAACAACGGAGACAAACCTCCCCCGCTCAACCAATTGCTTAGCAGTGGAACGAAAGAATTCTGTCAGCACTTCGATGGAAGGCGAATACGGTAACACCAAAACAGATGTTGCATCATCAAAATGCCCAGAGTCCGTGAACGTGCCAGGAGTTGCCACAACATAGCGAATACCCCGAGCATTGTTCGCTTCGATTGCCTGAGCTTCATGAATTTTTTCCGGTGCCATGTCGTATCCCACTACCGCAGCTCCCTGCTCGGCCATTAAGCGAGGAAATCGTCCATCACCACAACCCACATCGAGAATGCGTTTATGCAAATCACCCAACTGCTGAAGAACAGCAGGGTAGTGCAAACCGTTACGAAAGGGGTCTTGCTCTACAAATGCTGCATATTCTTTAATTTTCCCAAAGTCGGTCATAAGTAATAATTTACTATATTTTTTAAATAAATCAATTGTTGGCATCCTGCGCAAAATTTGCACCGGGCGGTAGAGAAGATTCTCAGGCGGAATGAACAGCTACAGGAACGTACAGGCAGATTTGAGCTACACTATGTTTATGCAGACCTACGCGTGGTACCAGCAACTCATCAAGCCATCCTGGGCTCCTCCTGCATCTGTCTTCGGCCCGGTGTGGACAGTGCTGTATATCGGCATCTTCGTATCCTTTGGTGCCGTCTTCGTGATGGCAGTCCAGAAGAAGATTGCCTGGATGATCGCATTGCCGTTTGCGCTGAATCTTCTTTTTAATTTTTCGTTTACGCCACTGCAGTTTGGCCTTCAGAACAACCTTCTCGCGGCCATCGATATTCTGCTGGTCCTCGGCACTCTCATTTGGGCAATGCGCAGTATCTACCCGCACGCGTCGTGGGTGACCTACGCTCAGATCCCGTATCTGCTCTGGGTGATGTTCGCCACCTGCTTACAACTCACGATCACGTACCTCAATTATGGGAGGTAAACGAAAACGAGCGATCGTCGTGCGCGTCGACGATCTTATGCAGCAAAACTTCCGATACGGCCTCACAGAAGCTGAAGGCTCTCACTTCGATCCTCGCTTCAAGCCCGATCTCACGCCGAAGCAGATGCTCACACTCGGCGTCTTCGGCGGCAGGTACATGACGGACTGTCGTGAAGAATTTCCGGCAGATTGGTTCAAGCGCGCAAAGCTCTGCCACGAGCGGCACGACCCTGCGCTCAATTTCTTCGGCGTGAATGCGAGCCAGCCGCTCTCAGTTTGGCAGAAGAAAGGATGGATTCATCCTGCAGATCCGCGGGGGTGGTTCCAGTGGTACTGTCGCTACTACAGGGGGAGGCGAATGCCGGAAGAAGATGATCGTCAGATTCGCAGGTGGCTCGCGATGAAGCGGCACATCGCGCAGGTAAAAAATAACTGCGATCGTGGCGACCTGTCATGTAGAAAAAGACAACGCCAGGCGTTACTGCACTGGGCGTACGACAGTAGGAAGATGTAATCTCACTAAAGACTAATTTATACCTTATATAGGACATTTATAGTGGTGGA
>CAZFBZ010000045.1:7644-8886 GCA_964517345.1 uncultured Candidatus Peribacteria bacterium
TGGTGGAGATGCCGGGAATTGAACCCGGGTCCAACGTGTGACACGACTGCCTGTACTATCATGTTCTCTTCGTTACCCGCAGCCTCTTAAAAGAGAACGAAGAAAAGGTGCGGGTTTCGACGTCTGGATACGGAGACGTCACAACGTCCGATGACGGTCCGTCCTGCTAGTGACGCCTGATCTCCTCAGCAGGAGTCGGGAGGAGACGTGTTTTCAATGAAGAAAACTTAGGCGGCCAAAGCGTACGCCGGGGTCAAACGCGCGAAGGCGTTGTTCACCGTGTCCTCGAGGGCCGCGAAAATATCACCAGTTTTGGCAGATATTTGGTGCAACAAGTGGGTGTCGGGAACCGTTGCCATCCCGGATAGAAGCAATGCCGTGCCAGAATCACGCTGTCGAAGCCTGTCATCCCCACGAGGGAGTTGATCTCTGGACGGAGCCGGCGGATCCAAAGAACGCTCAAGAAAGTATACTGCGGAAAAAGCCCTTCTGCCAGCGAAAACCCCGGCAATTTCCCCTCAGGAAAGCACGCTGCGCAGACGGACCCGGAACGGATACGTTTCGGCGGCAACTGACATCTGCACTTCGAGCTCCGGAGCTCTCGTCAGGAACGCCTCAGCCAGATCCGACGGAGAAAAATCGTAGGGACCAAGGCGATATCCTGCATCAATCATGAGCGTGGCGATATTGCGCCATTGACCGTCTGCCAAGGCTGCAACGGCCGTACCCATGTCGGGGGTCACCACCAATAACGCATGTTCGTAGCCGCTTTTGTCTGGAGTGATAGCCACCGGGATACTCAGGAAAGTACTGATATTTTACCACAAAATATTTTTTTCGCATCGATGTATATTGCACAATTTGTATCCCATAACATGGCAATTATTAGAGCATCGAAGTATTTGGAAATACGGCTGACGCCCGGCTCCGTTTAGATTTTATCTGTGCTGACGATCGCAGCGTTTTCCGCGCGCCACTGCCGGTTAGTGGCCGGTGGCGTCCAGCATGACAACAACGCATCACTCGCTACGAAACCTGCTCCGCAGATTTCTACTCGGGATGACATAATTGTAATAGCTCAATGTGACAATGGTTTCACTCCAGCGGCAGCGTGAAGGTGATGGTCGTGCCCTTCCCTTCGGCGCTCGTCAGACGGATGGTGCCGCCGGCGCGCTCGATGATACCCCTGGCGATGAAGAGTCCCAGACCGTTGCCGTCGGGACGGCAGATCGGCGCATTGGA
>CAZFBZ010000045.1:8986-10788 GCA_964517345.1 uncultured Candidatus Peribacteria bacterium
AGCACATCGCGCAGGCGGTTCACGCCTTCCTGCATGGTACTCATGAAGCGGTCTATTTCTTTCATGAACGTGCCCTTCTCGATGTTATCCTTCAGCGATTCCAGCGACCACTGGAAGATCGTGAGCGGCGTGCCGAGCTGATGGCTGGCGAGCAGCATGAGCGCCGAGCGCTCCTCGTCGATCTTCTTGAGCGTTTCCAGGCGGCGCGACCAGAGGAAGTACCAGACGTAACCGACGAAGAAGATTGTCACGACACCGAGCAGAAGGAACGCGACCGGCGAGAAGATGCTGCCGGTGAGGACGAAGAAATCAGCCGCGTCCATATCGATGCCCAGCACCGCAACGATGGCCCCGGTGGCGCTGCGGATCGGCGCGTAGCCCGAGATCGTGGCTCCCCATTGATCGACGGTCACGTCCGCATCAGCCGTCGGCTCGACGAATGCGCGGCTCTGCAGAGCGGCGATGTCCGCGATGTCGTACCGGTCGCCGGGATACGAGCCCTCTTCGTCTGCCGCGATTATGCCGTCGCCGTTCTCATCCAGTTCTTTGTCGGTATCGAGCGAGTCGGCGTCTGCCACGAATTCGAGCACCAGCGGATCGTCCGTGCGCCGCATGATGTAGGCAAAACGGATATTGGGGACGTTGTCGCGGATGGCCTTCAGCCGCCAGACGATATTCTGGAAAGAGGGAGTCTCCATCGACGCCTTGCCCCGGACCCGCGCGAGCGCGGCGGGATCAAATTGGAGTGCGGCGACGGCGGCGGACGTGCGGAGTTTGTCGCGGAGCTGGCGCTGCATCAGCGCTTCCCCGCGCGAAATGAACGCGCTTCCGAGCCCCATAACAAAGGCCAGTGTCAGAGCCGCAAACGCCAGCAACTGCCAGTTGCGACGCAGGGCCGATGCGAGGAGACGTGGGGAGATCAAAATTTCTGTGTATTTTGCCTTATTCTAGCAGAAAAACTGTCTTCTGTCACATGCTGGCGACTGGCTCTGCGAGGACGACCTCCCCCTCCTTTTCCGGCTCCGGAGGGACGTATTTGCCTATCAGAATGCGCATCTGGGCACGGAGATACGTGTGCACCGTCGCCACGCGCCCGCCATCGGTCAGCTCGACCGGACTCATGAACTGGTCGGCCAGAAGCAGGCCGCGGCCATGCATGCTCCCCAGCATCACCAGCGGATCCGGCAGTTCCTCCCGGACGAAGCCATTGCCCTGATCGGCAACCTGCACATCCATACGCTTGCTGTCCGCCTCGACGCGGCGGCGGACGACGACGGTCTTGCGCACGTCGCCGGTGTTGCCGTGTTTCAACCCGTTGACCACGAGCTCTTCCACGGCGGTCTGCACGTGCAGCCTGATGCCATCAATCATCTTTTCGTAGATCTCCATCAGCACCGATTCTTTTTCACTGATGTCATATCGCTTCATGTCGCGGAGCCGCTGACGGAGCAGATACAGCATGTCCGGGTGCAGACCGAGCAGCACACCGCGCGCCTCTTCTGCAATCTGCGTGGAAATGAAAGCGACTTGCCTGGCAATGCCCCGAGGAAAAAGGAGGCCGTTCTCTCGCGCGCCTGCCTGATCAATCTCATCCATCGGGATCGTCTCTCCCTCGAGCCGGCGATTCGCGCGGTCGGCGGACGCCGAGGAAAGAAATTCCACCTCTGCACGATACGCATCGGAAAGACCGGCGTACTGTTCCTCGGTATATGCCCCGATGGGATACTCGATCCATGGACTGGAATCCGGCTGTTCGGAAGACATAGTCAGAAACGGGTGACAGGAGCGCCAGACTAGCGCAC
>CAZFBZ010000046.1:0-10681 GCA_964517345.1 uncultured Candidatus Peribacteria bacterium
GGACACTCACGGGCAGCGGTTGCGTCGGCCAACGTACCCATCGTGCTCCCCGATCGCCCGCGGGGCTTGGGGTGATCAATCCCCGCTCCCCGCTGTCTCCCTCAAAGCCGGCCCTTATTGCTCGAGTGCTTTGATGAGGTCTCGCATGGCGCGCATCACGCGCCGCATAGCGACGAGCTGCGGCCCCGTGAATTGGTCGCCGTAGGCATCGAGCTCGCTCGTCATCGTGCGAAGCTCGCGCCGAGCTGCGTCGGCCGCCCGCGTGACGATGCGTTGGTCTGCGATCACAGGCATGGTTCCGGCCTCTTCTGGTCTCGGCGCGGCGCGCGCCGTCCTCTTCAGTGAATACAGTAGAACATGGGTCTTGCAGTATGTCAAGAGCTGTGACATACTTTGACACATGGATGAGACAGGACGCCTCCGCGGCTGGATCAGAGCCAGCGCGCGACACACCGAACAGATGCAGAGACGGGCTCTCACCGAGGCCGGTTGTTCTGCGATCTACACTGACGGCGACGACACGATCGACGCGTTGATCGCGTCGCTTCGCGCGGCGAAGGTGAAGCGCGCTCGCGGCGATGTCGTGCTCGTCACAAGCCTCGCGCGCCTCGGCCGTAGCCGCAACGATCTGCGGCGCGCGCTGGAGGCCATCCACAACAAGGGCGCGGTGATCGTCGAGGCGAGATCCCCGCCGAGGCGATCGTCTGATAAACGGGACTTGGCCGCGATGTTGCTCGACGCGGCCGACGAGCTCGCCGGTGATCGCCGCGTGTTGTCGCCGGTGCAGGCGAAGAAGTTCGGCAAGCAGGGCGGGCAGGAGTTCAAGCGTCGACGTGAAGCTGATCGCACGCCGAAGGGCGAAGCGCTGGCGGCGTGGCGCGATCTCTCATTGACCGGCAAGCAGGCGATCTCCGATCCCCGCATGCTCGGATGGACGGTCCGAATGGCGTACCGCGTGCTCGGAAAGCGCAACACGGCGCTCGGTGTCGTCACCGGGCGCCCGCGCAAGCAACTGGCAAAGGATTAGGAGGGCACTCATGCAACGCAACATCTACGCTTACACCAAGAACAGCGCACCCTACCCGGAGTTCGTGTCGCTGAACTCCGACGGCGGCGTGACCACGCTGACCGTCCGCGAGCCGGCGAAGAAAGGGCCGCACTCAGCTCAAGACTGCGGATCGACGGTGCAAATCATACTTCCGCACGGAGAGCTACACCGGCTGTTCGAGGCACTGCGGAACGAACTCACTCCGCAGTCGACGTGATCCTCGCGCGTCGCAACGCGGGCCGAATTTGAACGAGTGGCAAACTCTGAGGAGGGCCGGATGGTCGTCGCCGCGCACAGATTCGATAACGCAAAACGTCGCCGCCCGGACCATCATGCGCGCCAGGCGATGCTGACGCCGTCCTACGTCCTAGAGCCCGTGCGTGACCTATTGGGCGGTATCGCACTGGACCCGTGCACCGATCCGGACAACCCGACACGGGCCGATGCTTTCTACTGCCTGCCGCAAGACGGCTGCACGCTACCGTGGGATAGGCCAACAGTGTTCTGCAACCCGCCGTATGGTGAAGCTAAAGACAGGTGGGTTGATCGTTGCATCACAGAGGGCGCAGATCGCAAGGTTATCCTCCTAATTCCGTCCCACACGGAGACCAGAATTTTCCAAGCCGCCCTCAGCGCGTGCACATCTGTCCTGTTCATTCGGGCGCGGCTCCGGTTCGGCGTCCTGCGCGAAAACCGCCGTCAAGAGGCTGCGAGCCACGGTTCCGCGCTATTTGGCTTCGGCGTGAACCTGGCGCCGCTCAACAGCCTGGGTGTCTCGATGGCTAGGGTGTGAGTAAACACAGGAGACGGCGGATGAACACGGTGCATATCGGGGAGCGCGGTGTCGTGACGGAATGCACGACGCTCGTTGGATGGTCAAAGATGGCCGAGGCTGTTGCGACGGCAGACAGTAGAGGACAGGCAGAGTTTTTCGAACACCTCGCAATAGCGCTTGCCAGTTCTCAGGTGGGGCGGGGTCGTTGGGCGATGCAGTGCCGGGCGATTGCCAAGGAGCCGGGGTGGTTGCCGCTGAACCGAACTCGAATAGCAGGCCAGCTTGAAGTGCTCGCCGAGCACATGCGCGAAGATGTGATTGCCGACGCCTGAGGCAAACCAAGGAGACGGCCGGATGCCGATCGGACCACGCATCGACGGGCCGAAGGTCCACGATCTGAAGTGCGCGGCGGGCTACTTCGGTAGTGTATCACTTTGAAATTTGACGCTGTTGACAGGGGTGCCGGCTGGCCCCATCTCCGTGCTATGCTTAGCGCAAAGCAACGGAGGTGCTGATGCCATACTACAACCTGACGGTAAGCGAGAAGACCCTGTCGGCAGCTGCAGCGAACCGTTCTGCTGCCCTGCTACACTTTGAGCAGGAGATCGGCAAGAAGCTGACGCTTGAGGACCAGGGTGGGGTTCCCGAACACCTGATGGACGAATGGACGGAGAGTCCCCACTGGGTTCATCCAACCATACCCGTGTGGGAGAAGCGCGATGCCTAAAGGCCCCAAGGGACAGAAGCGCCCTGCCGACGTGATCGGCAACGCCGTCAAGGTGATGAAGATCGCTACGGGTGAGGAGTGCGAGGAGTTGACGGAAGACGGCAAGGATAAGGCCGCGCAGTCCCTGGGGCGGCGCGGCGGAAGGGCTAGGGCCGAAAGAACTTTGCTGGAAATCTTCGTGCGTATTGAGGCACTTCTAGACATCAGCAAGGCCAGCAAGGCGCTTGCTGATTACAAACTTCGCGGTGGTGTCACGCTGGAACAACTCAAGAAACAGCTTGGTCTAGACAAAAAATAGACGTGATCAGACAGGGCGACTTCACGGGGAATGGGGGAATAATACGGCGCCGGGGACGTGTGGACGTGGACGGCGCTCGACGCGGACACCAAGCTCGTCGTTCAGTGGTACGTCGGAGATCGCGACGGCGAGACGGCCAAGCTGTTCATCGGCGATCTGGCGTTGCGCCTTGCCGGCCGCGTGCAGCTCACCAGCGACGGCCACCGGCCCTACCTTGAAGCTGTGGAAGGCGCGTTCGGCGCCGATATTGACTACGCCATGTTGCAGAAGATTTACGGCGCGGCGCCCGAGGGACAGAAGCGCTACAGCCCCGCCGAGTGCATTGGCTGTCAGAAGAAGGTGATCGAGGGCAAGCCGGACCCGGCGCACATCTCGACGAGCTACGTCGAGCGCTCGAACCTCACGCTGCGGATGCACAACCGCCGCTTCACGCGGCTGACCAACGCCTTCTCGAAGAAGTTCGAGAGCCACGTCCACATGGTTGCGCTCTATACCGTCTGGTATAATTGGGTCCGCATCCACAAGACGATGCGCACCTCTCCGGCAATGGCTGCTGGCCTCACGTCATCGCTGATGACGATGGAAGACGTCGTTGGGCTGATCGACGCGATTGCGCCGAAGCCTGGCCGGCCGAAGACCTACAAGAAGCGTCATGCTGTGGAGTAGTGGCCATCGGTTGCCGATACGTGTTTTATCTTGAGGTGATTCACGTATTGTTCCGGGCATGGAGGTGCCTATGCCTGATCACACCTACAAGCTCAATGGCGGCTTCAAGCCGACGACCAAAAGAACCGCTGACCTGGACGGGCCGGACTTCTACCCAACGCCTGCGTGGGCTACCTACGCTCTCATCGACTCAGAGAAGTTTTCAGGCGACGTGTGGGAGAGTGCGTGCGGTGATGGCGCCATGTCCGTCGTCTTGGGTCAGGCCACGAAAACTGTCATCAGCTCCGATCTATATGATAGAGGCTTCGGAGACCACGGGATAGACTTCATCGGTTCGAACCGCGTTGCCGACAACATCATCACCAACCCACCCTACAACAGCGCTGAAGCATTTATACGAACCGGCGCACAGCAGGCACGTCGCAAGTTCGCATTGCTCCTCCGCCTCGCGTTCCTGGAGGGCGCAAACCGCTCAAATACGATTTTTTCTCGCATACCACCCGCTCGCGTATGGGTGTTCAGTGAGCGCATCACCTTCTATCCGAAAGGTGCACGCATCCAAGGTTCTGGAACTACAGCTTACGCATGGTACGTATGGGACAAAGACTCGAGCGGAACTGAGTTGAAGTGGTTCAAGCCAGGGTACAAGGCCCGCTACTCAGTCGGCACCTGAGTAAGGAACATTCGGCCAGCATCCGTGATCCGGATGCCATCGCCAGTATACTCAGCATAGCCCTTACGGAACATGCTTGTACTGCTCTCACGGTGTGACACCAAGTTGCGCACCTTCTGAGAAAGGTGAGTGTCCTGCCTCCCATCCAGTATCTCTGCGTCCTTTCCGTCCGGCTCAAACTCTGCTTCCAACGCATCGATAAGCTGGGATGTTGAGATAGAACCACCACGAGCAACAGCCGCCCTAAGTGCTGGTACAACAAGGTCACGTTCATTGATACGCCCAGCCATGCGAACCTCCACAAAACATTTCGCTGCACTGTAGGAGGACCGGTGCAAAATTTCAAACTGAGACACCACCGCTACTTCGAGGCCGTTGAGCTTGGCCACAAAACGGCGGAGCTTCGGCTCAACGATCGCGACTTCGCGCCGCACGACATCGTCAGACTGCATGAGTTCGAATACGGGCGTCTGACTGGGAAGACGTTGGAGCGGCGCATCACGCATATCGTGTGGGACAGCAACGGGCCGTGGCTCGCGCCGGGGTACTGCATGTTGAGCCTTGGCCACGTGGAAATGGCAAACTGAGGAGATGGCCGTCATGGCTAACGTACCTGGAACGAACACTGGGCACGGTCACGTATGGAAGCGTCCTGACGGGGTGACGGCCAGATGCGGCGGTCCGCTCATGTGCAAGGAGTGCGCTCTTGACGCCGCAGCGGTCGCGTCTCGGGCGGAAAACAAGCGCGAACGACAGGCACGCGAGCAACGCGAGCTAGAGCGCAAAGAGAAGTGAGGCCCGGTGGGCGGAACCGTGCTCGACCCGTTCGGCGGGTCTGGCACCGTCGGGCTCGTGGCCGACCAGCTCCAGCGCCACGCCATCCTGATCGATGTCGATGAGCGCAACAGGCCGATGGCCGCGCGACGGCTGACCGACGACGCGCCGCTGCTGGCCAAAATCGAAATGGCAAACTGAGGATACGGCCGGATCGTCTCCGGCCCTACCCCATCTTATCCGCTCACCGTCAGTCGAGCGTCAGTCGTCATGGAGCCCGGATGCGGTAGAGCTCGGCGAGGGTTGAGCCGAGGGCTTGGCATCGGGAGATGAAAGCAGCCGACGCGGCGCGACGCTCGCTGTAGCCGGTTAGCTTCTGGCCGATCTCGCAGAGATCCTGCTCCTTCCTGTGGTCGAAGGCATCAAGAATGAAGCGGAGCACTTTGCGCTCGTGCTCGCGCAGCATGCTGGTCACGCGCGAATAGGACGCAAAGTGATGGTTGTGCCACAGGTTGACGCCGGTCGAGACGCCGCGGTGGGACGGCTGGCCGAGCTTGGCCAGGGTACAGCCGGAGCGGCCGGCGGACTTCTCAAGGTCGGTCAGGAGGGCGTGGAACCCGAGCACCTGATCTTGGCTGAGCTTAGAGCCGATGCGCGAGAGAATCCCGTTGTTGAACGGGTTATCGGTCTTGGTGGCCGTCGTCGTCGTGGTCGCGAGCATTGTTCCTGCCTGTTGTGTTTGACTCAGGCACTCACAGTCTGTTGCGGCGGCGTCGCCTCCTTCGTCGTTCAGACTCACGCCAGCTTCGTTCGAACTCGATCGCGCCGGCGAGGGAGAACATCAGGAGCGGGATGAGTTCCTGCATGGGCGGCCTTCGCTGGGGTTGTGAACTTTCGCTTCTTGCGTTTGATGATTTGAAGCTGGCGCGAGACGTTGGAGCGCTTGCGGGACCAGGAGGATGACGGGAGCCAGGTGCTCACAGCGCGATCTCCCAGCGTCTGACATGGTAGGACGGGGCGACGGATCGGAGGTCGAGAGTGATGCTCCGCTGAGCCATGAACCAGGACCAGAACGCATCGTCGAGGATGCCAGTGATTTTCGGTCGGATGCTTCCGACGCGGACGCGGAATGTGGTCATTCGACGACTCCGTGAAGCACTTTGTCGGTGAGCCTGTTCCGGCGATCGAGCAGCGCCGTGCCGAGCTTTTCTAGAGATGCGCTCAGCACGCCGGCACGCTTCGAGATGCACGCGGCTAGCGCTTCGTCGAACTCTCGCGCCTCTCGTTTCAAGCGGGCCTCGTTGGCTGCTGTCGGCAGCGTGCGGTTCCGACGCAAGAACGTGTCCAGGGCGCCGATCCATCCCTCCTGCGCGGCTCGGCGACCAAGCGGGCTCATCAGCGCGTCGTTGCTGAATTTGAACGCCTCCGTCGACCAATCCTTGTGGGTCTCCTCAAGCTTCTTGGGGGGAGCCAGGATCTGGCGCGCGTCTTCGCAGGCGGTGAGGATTTCGTTGACCGGCGGCCATCCGCGGCGCTTGTTGGCGCGGATGGCAAGGTCAGAGGCCTTGTCGAGCTCGGCTGGGCTGTAGCCCTTCATGAGGCGGGACATCTCGGCGAAGAACGCGGCCGGGTCTGACGTCTCGATCGGCGGGCCGTAGATCACGGCAAGGCGAGCAAGAAGCGGGTTGTTCACTGGACGGACTCCACGGGGGTTTCGCGGTACTTTCCGATTTTGCAAATGCGGGCGACCTCATCCATCCGGCGGCGCTTTTCCTCGAGCCAGTGCTCGGTTCCTGCGCGCTGCTCGTCGTAGGCGGAGCGGCCGTGGTTGATCGGCTGGCCGTCGCGTCGCTTGCCGGGGGCGAAGGCGGTTCGGCACCAGTTGCGCCACGTGGCCTGCCAATCGAGCTTGCTGGCGCCCTGGCCGGCCTTGGCGGTCCAGTAGTCGCGGAATTTGTCGGCTTCCTCGGTGACGGCCGCTTCGGTCGAGGTCGGGAAGTTGGTTCTGGTCCAAGCCTTCCAATCGTCAGGCAACTGCCAATCATTGCTGAGGCGCGAGCCCCGCGAGCGCAAAACTTTCGGCTCGGCAATCGGCTTGGGGGGACCTACGGGGGGATCTTGTTTAACTTCTTGGATAGAATCCTTCCGAAGGAAGTCCTTAGTGGCGCGTGTAGTAATACCCGCGCACGCGCGAGGCTCGGGCGGTCCTGAAAGACCGCTTTCCGGTCCTGAAAGACCGCTTGGGCGGTCTTCTAGGACCACCCCCCGGTCTTCTAGGACCGCAACCGGTCCTGAAAGACCGCCATCTTTGGTTGAGCGAAGGCGACGAACTTGCCGCGGGAGGATGTTGAGAACCTGTGCAAGAGTCGCCGTGTCGGTGATGCCTGCCGCTTCGAGGACGGCGAGGAACCGAGCGCTCGCTGATCCGTCCACAGACGCGGCAATCGCCTTGATTTGGTCGCGAACATCGGCTAGGGTGCACATAGTTGAGTTTTCCTCTTGATCAGTGTCTCTGCGGCCTCAGGGATGCTCTTCTAGCCCCCCAACGGCCCCGCTGCTTCCACAGTGGGGCCGTTCACTTTTTCACCTCGCCATCGCCTTGCCGAACACCTTCCCGTACGGGTCGTTGATGATCGTCCTTTCGACGATCGTGTGGGAGCCCTTGGGGGCGGTCTTGCCGGTCGCGATCACGCGGAGCCAAGCGCCGATGCGGCCCCAGTCGATCCACGGGGCGAGCGTCCGGCCTTCGTATTCCTCGGCCTTCAGGAGCCATCCGGCGACCGTCAAAAACAGCGCCATGACGGCGACGAGGAGCAACGACTGCGACAGCTCGGCGTCGGCGTCGGTGAAGCCGGTCAGCCGCTTGATGTTGCGCAGGTCGGCGCGATCGATCGCGGTGACGGCAGGGGTTGCCGACGCCTTGGACTGAGCTGCGGCGAGAGCAGCGTCCGTCTCGGCGACAACGGTCTCCTGGCGCTTGACCTCGGCTTCCAGCGTCAGGCGATTTTCCGCCGTCGACTTGGCGGCGAGCGCGGCGCGGTAGCCGTCGCAGTAGGCACGCGTCTGCGGCCCCGGCGCCTCGGTGCATCCCTTCGTCAGATCCCAGAATCGCTTCTGACCCTTGAGGCGATCAACCTCGGCCTGGGCGACATCCGGACTCGTCACAGGCTTGCCGTTGATCGAGACGGACGCCGCCGCTTCCACGCGGGCGCGAAGCGCTTCCAGGGCCTTGCGCTCGGCGCCGGCCTTGGTCTGGGCGAAGGCGAGCGTGGTTCGCGCGTCCTCCTGATGCTGCCAGCCGGCGACGCGGGTCGCTTTGATGTTGTCCTGGTTGTTGGACGCAATCGAGAGCTGGCTGTTGAGCTCCCAGGTCACGGCGCCGAGGATGACCATCATCCACAGCACCAGGGCGCCGAGCTTGCGCTCGTACCAGGAGCGGCAGGCCTTCTGGGCGCCGAGGTAGTGAAAGCCGACAGCGGCGAGGCCGAGGAAGATCAGAATGGCCTGGGTCGGCGTGTCCTTGGCCTTGTCGCCGGAGTAGTAGATCACGGCGATGATCGAAGCGACGATCACGCAGCGGATGAGCCAGCGCTCCGGCTTGTGGAAGGCGTTTCTGACGCCTCCCGCGATGAGTTCAAAAAGACGGATCATTGTCGGTCTCCCTTGAGGGCTTGAAGATTGGGGACGCGACGCAACGAACTTCAGACTTCCACGGGCTCAGGCCCGTTCAGCTTGACGGCGACGCCGACGAGGTTGCGCCGGCTGGCGTAAAGCTCGCGAACTGTCTGCGGAGCGGACGGCATCCGGAACGCGATGCGCGCGTGAGCGGCGCAGTACGGCAGGCCGTCCGCTCGATCCTGGCCGCAGTAGGTGCGGGGGTCGTCGTCGGTCTCCCAGAGCGGCCATTTGCAGTGGCATGGCTCGAGGTCGGCGATCGTCACGCGCTTGGCTCCGACAGCAGCCGATGCGAGTGTGTCGGGCTCGGCTCGGGGCTCGTGAGAGGGGCCGAGGATGTGGCGCAGGCTCTCCATGCGAGGGTGCGGCTTGCGGCGCTCGCGGCTGCGCTTTGGGGTCGCCGGGCGATCAGCGGCGCGGCGCTTGGCCCTCCCGGACAGGCCGAGACGGTGAATCTTGCCGATGACGGCGTTGCGAGTGGTGTCGCCGAGACGGTTGGCGATGTGGCTGGCGCTGAGGCCGTCAGCCCAGAGCTTGCGGACAAGCGCGACGCGAGGTTCGTTCCATGTCATGTCAGCCCCCCGGCTGGAATCGTTGAAAAAGCCGGGCGAGCGCGAGCCCGCCCGGAAGTTGGGCATGATGGTGCGCTACTTACCCGGTACGCAGGGGAGAGGATTAGAGGGTGGCTTCAGCCCTCGGCGCGTCCCTTCGCGCCAAAGGGTCAGGCCACAACGCCTCCATGTCGTCCATCGTCAGGCCGAACACGGATGGTTCGACCCGCTTCCCTCGGCGAGCCACGTCGATCAATAGCCGCAGGTGCCAGCCCGGCGGGATTTTGCGCCGAGCCCGCCAGTTGCTGACTGCCTCCTGCGTTATGCCGAGACGCTCGCCGAGGCGCTTGGCGCCCCCTAGCTCGTCGATCAGACTGTCGATGGTGTCGATCGTGTTCATGAGGGGCATAATATAACCCTGCGTTTTTCGTGTCAATCTCTCGGCGTGTTCTTTGTCAACATGTCTGTGCCGGGGTACGTATAACGGCATGACCGATCCCGATGACACAGGAGACCTGCGCGCCGATGTCGCGCGCCGCCTTGCGTTGACACGCAAGGCGTTCGGTCTTCCGCAGCAAGACTTCGGGACGGCGGCCGGGATGAGTCAGCCGCAGTACAATCAATTTGAGACTGGCAAGCGCCTTCTGACACTGCCTTACGCGCTCAGCTTGTGCGAGCGCTACGGGCTGACGCTGGATTGGCTCTATCGAGGCGATCCGAGCGGGCTGCCCTACGCGCTACATGAGAAGATCAGGTCCATCAAAGGCTTGTCGCATAGTTAACCACCCCAGGTAGAACGTCAACCACGCAGGCGAGCACGCCCAGCAAGCCCTATCGCGGTGCGTTACCGGCGCCGCGGCGGTGGAAAAAATCACGCGGCGTTAGTTTTCTGCTTGACGAATAACGGCCTGTTGTGTGATGTTACCCCCATCAGCGGCGCCGGTCGGACTCCTCCCGAGGCCACCATCGACAGGCCGGTGCCGCTGATCACAGATCATCAAGGGGGTTTTCATGTCTGACACTTCGAAGGGTCGTCCGGTTCTCGTGACGACCGAGTATCGCGGGGTTTTCTTCGGTTACGCGACCGACACCAGCGGCGACACCATCAAGCTGAGCCGCGCGCGAAATATCCCGTATTGGGATGCCGGCACGAAGGGGTTTCTCGGTCTCGCCGAGAAGGGCCCAGGCAAGGCGTGCCGGGTCGGCCCGGCGGCCAATATCGAGCTGCGCAAAATCACCTGCGTTGCCGAGTGCACGCCGACTGCGGTTGAGGCGTGGGAGGCGGCGCCATGGGGCCGGTGATCTTGAGGGGATCGGTTCCACCTGACCTGACACACTACGGCTCCGGCTACGGCGACGGCTCCGGCTACGGCTACGTCTCCGGCGACGGCTACGGCTACGGCTCCGGCTACGGCTACGTCTCCGGCGACGGCTCCGGCTACGGCTCCGGCGACGGCTACGGCTACGGCTACGGCGACGGCTACGGCGACGGCT
>CAZFBZ010000047.1:0-10035 GCA_964517345.1 uncultured Candidatus Peribacteria bacterium
CTTGGGCGCCTAGCTCAGTTGGTTAGAGCGACGAGCTTACACCTCGTAGGTCAGGGGTTCGAATCCCTTGGCGCCCACCAGTTCACTCTCCGCGACGCAGCGCGTTCGGCGTTTCGGCAAGGAGGTTTTCGGCGCGCCAGCGGAGGTATCGAGCATCAATCCCGGCAACATCCCACCCCTCCATTTCGGCATCACCGAGAAGTTGTTCCGTCATCTCTGCAGCCTCATCAGTTGTCAGGAATCGTCGCGCGTAGTGCGAAAGGCTCTGTGCATCATCCGCGCTTGCCAGAGACAGGCGGTTCGCCGCGATCCGGCGCGCGAGACGTGCGGCCAGAAAGTGACACGCATGCTCGCGGACATACGCTTCGTGAATGCGCGTTTCGTCCGGATCTTCACTGTCGGCTGCGACATCGTGCGGTTCGTGTCCGGACGCGTCCTCGGCATCCGGAGTCCACTGGGTATACGGCAGGAAGCCTGTTTCCACGGCGTGGCTCCCGGCGCTTCCCGGCGGTCGCGGATCAAAGCCCCGTTCCTGGCAGAAGTTTTGATAGCGGTCACGCTCTCCGGCGACGATATCGGCGATTCTGTTGAGTCGCAGGCGGTGCTCGACGTGTACCGGTTCCGTCGTATCTTCAAGCCCAGCGAGCGTGTCCTGCAACGCCTCTCCGCCGTCCAGATGCGCGCGGCCGCGCTGCTCCTGTCCGTCGAGATACAAGAAAAACGATTGCGTGTGTTCGGGTGCCATAGAACATCTATGTCAGAGCTTTCAAAACACGCAAATAAACATCCCCCTGACAACCAGACAGGGCTTCAGACAGACAAAAACAGGCACATACCCTTCACCGCCTCGCCGACCGCACGGTCAGCTGACGGATGAAGTTCGTACCGAGGAAATCGAGGGTCTCTTTGTCGACGCCCGTCGCAATCACGTGCGCGGCTTTGCGCGGGTCCTGCTCCTGGCACCAGTGATACTCTTTGACTGCGCCCGCGGGCTGGATCCACTTGTAGCCGCGGTAGTTGCTGCGCCCGAGAATCACGCTCTGGAGCTGCACTTTGGACTGGTCGAGGCGCTCGCCGCCCCACGCCTTGAGCGCGGCGATGCGGATCGTCTGGAAGTTGCACTCGGCCTTGGGAACGAGCGAGAGAGCGACCTTGGCCGTTCCCTTGGTGAAGACGGCAGTGCCGGATCCCGTCTCGACCTTCCACACACCGGGGAGGTACGGGCGGGCGAACGCGAAGTCGGCGGAGGTGATCACCCCGATCTTCGACGTGCTGGACGACGAGGACGAGACGATGCGAACCGTGCGTGCCTCGGCGGCACCGGAGGACGCGAACGTGAGCGCGACCACGAGGGTCAGCGTCAGAACAATGGCGGAGAGCGAACGGTGGATCATAGGCTTCACACGCTACCGCCTGCGCCCGTGAAGGCGCAAGCAGGTTAGCGGGTTAATCGGCTACGGATGAGCTTTAGCGACTGAGCGCTCCGAAGATCTCCTGCATCAGGGCGATGATCGTCGTGAAGTTGATCTCGAAGGGGATCTCGAGCAGCTTGCTGATCCACGAGACCGCGAAGAACGCGATGAAGGTCACGAAGAGACCGATGATCGCGAAGCGGATCGTGTGAACGGCCTTCTTGATCTTCTCCTCATTGCCGGCCGAGAGGATGAAGCTGATGCCTCCCACGATGATGAAGAGAAGGCACAGGAATGACGCCGCGATGAGCGCGAGCGCGATGAAAGTCGCGACAATGTCGACGACGCTGCCATTTTCCAGAAGTTCGCGGATCATACGGACGGGGGAGAAAAAGAGAGAATAGGAAAACGATCAAGCCTTTTGCGGCTCGAGGATCTTGAGATTGACGCGCTGCGAGGCGTTGCCGCCGATCACGCGCAGCAGCGTGCGGAGAGCTTTGACAGTCTGGCCGCTCTTGCCGATGAGCTTGCCCATGTCGCGCTCGCTCACGCTGACCGTGAGGAGCACGCCCAACTGGTCGATGCTGGGATCGATCTTCAGCTCGTCCTTGTCTTCCACCAGGGACTCGAGGACGTAGAGCAGGAATGCGTAACCGGGGACCGTCGTATCTGTCGGAGTCATACGGCAAACAGCCTACCGTCTCATCGCGACGCTGTCACCTGATTTCGTTCTCCTCAGGCGGCGGGCGCTGCCTCCGGAGCTGCGGCGGCCTCGGGGGCCGGAGCGGCGGGCGCGGCGGCGGGTGCAGCCTCGGGAGCGGGCTCCTTCTTGGAGCGCTTTTTGGTGTAGGTCTGCATGAACTTGTCCATGTCCTTCATGCCGGCCTTCTTGAGGAGGCGGGCGGCGGTGTTGCTGGGGATGGCGCCCTTGGAGACCCAGTGGACGATGCGCTCATCGTTGTGCTCAAAGACCTTGGGCGTGCGCGTCGGCAGGTAGTGACCCACGATCTCGAGGAACTTACCCTTCACCGGACGTGCCTTTTCGGCCACCACCAGACGGTAGGTCGGCATGTTTTCTCGGCCGGTGCGCTGAAGACGGATGACGAGCATTGGCACCGAAGTGTAGGGAAGCGCCCGAGGCCGTGCAAGAGGTTTTTGGGCACTCCGGTCAGGTCGTTTTCGCCCTCAGAAGCTGTATTTCAGCCACCGTCGAAGGACCGCATTCCCGGCGCAGGTACTCCTTGAGCGCGGGCAGGACCGGGACGCACTCCTGGGCGGCGATTCCGTGGCGGCAGGAGATGACCAGTGTCGCATGCCGAAGCCGTTCCACCGATAGCGTCCCGACCAGATGGGGCAGCGCCTTATCCAGCCATTCCTGGGCTAAATGCGTCACGTGAGATGCCTGCACCTGGATGTGCAGCCCGCGCTTGCGGAGGACTTTTGGGAGGATGGAGCGCAGGGAATCCATGGACATGGGCAGAATGACGGAACCCGCATCATAGCCCCCGCAGCGCCTCGTGGAAAACGGCGGCGGTGCGGGCGGCGGCCTCGTCCCAGGACGGGACAACGGTCGCGGACGGACGCGGGGGAGGGGAGGCGAGGGCGGCGCGGAACGCGCTGCGCTCCGGCGGAAGCACGACGGTGCCGGGCGGAGCGATCTCGGGGAACGAACCGCGATCGGTGACGATGCCGGGACAGCCGCACGCATGCGCCTCCAACAACGGCAGACCGAATCCCTCGTAGAGCGACGCACTGACAAAGCACCGGGCTGACGAATACAGCGCGGGCAGATCGGCATCGCTCACGAACGGCAGCAGGCGCACGCCGGCCTCCAGGCGCAGCGACGCCGCCTCGCGTCCGCCGGTGACGAGCACGAGCTGCGCCTCCGGATCGTGCAGGTCGGCGAACGCGTCGATGAGCATCTGGACGTTCTTGTGCTCCTTGGCGTTGCCGACATAGAGGAAGAACGGAGACCGGATGCCGTGCGCTGCGAGGACGGGCGCGCGCACCTCGGGCGGCCGGGGGGCGAATTCCTCCCCGACACCCTCGTGGATGACAACGAGCTTCTTCTCGACGCGCGGCCCGTAGGCGGCCAGCGCCTCGCGCGCGGTGAAGCCGCTGACCGCGATGATTCGCTGTGCGCGGGCAAGCGAGCGGCCGAGGAGCAGGCGGTACGCCGCCTGACGCGCGACAGATGCGGAGTTGGGATAGCGATGCAGGATAAGATCGTGGAGCGTGACAACGGTCGGCACGCGCAGCAGCACGGGCACGTTGAAGTGCGGCGAAAAGAGGAGATCGATCCCGGCGTCTTTGATGACGCGCGGCAGACGCACATGTTCGGCGACGGAGTAGTGGGGGATATCCGCCTGGCGCACGGAGAACGCGCCCGACGCCGCGTCGGGGATCCACGCCTCCCGCGGGGACCGCACGAACAGCACGTAGCGCAATCCGTCGGCGCGCCGCAGAAGCCGGGTTGTCAGCTCCCGCGTGTAGCGCCCGATACCTGATTCCGTCGCCGCGAAGCGGCAGTCGATCCCAACGACGTGCATACATGCAGCGTAGGACGGCCCGCCCCTCCCGGGAAGCAGATTGACTGGAACGCAGCCAGGGCAAAGCGCATCATAAGCGCTATGCGTTTGGACGAAGCGCTCCAAAACAGCGGGATCGACCGTGCCGACGCCGAAGTGCTGCTGGCGGCACTGCTGGGACAGGACCGCGCGTGGCTGATGGCGCACAACGGTGACGTGCTGCCAGTGAACAAGGAAGAACAGTGGAAGGCCTATATCGACCGGCGCTGTCGCCACGAGCCCGTGGCGCTGATTCTCGGCCAGAAGGAATTTTACGGGCGGATGTTCACGGTCACGCCCGCAACGCTCGTACCGCGCCCGGCCACCGAGGGATTGGTGGCGCTCGCGCTCGAGGTGCTGAAGGGGGGCAAGCCCGGCAGGACCATGAAGATGATCGATTCGGGCATCGTGGCGCTGGCGTTCGTGCGAGAGGATCCGCAAGGCGCGCAGGACGTGGTGGACATCGGCACGGGCAGCGGCTGCATCGCCGTCACCATCTCGTGCGAACGACCGGACTTGCGCGTGATCGCGACCGACGTGAGCCCCGCCGCGATCGAGGTGGCAAAGAAGAACGCGCATCGCCACGGCGCCGATGACCGCATCGAGTTCCGCGAAGGCTCGTTGCTGGAACCCGTCACGGGACTGCGCGAGCCGTTCCTCATCGTCTCCAACCCGCCGTATATCCCGGAGGAACGCGTGCTCGACCCCGACGTTGCCCTCTACGAACCCGAGCAGGCGCTCTACGCAGGGAAAGACGGACTCGCAGTCCTGCGGCCGCTTGTCGCCGCGGCGCACCGGCACCCTGCCTGCCTCGGCATCGTCGTGGAATGCGAGCAGGCCCAGGTAGAACGGCTGTCGGCGCTCTGATCGGGTTTTGTCATCGCGCGATCCTCTGGTAGCTTTCTTCCATGGACGAGCTCCTCGCACTGCTGGGTCAGACCTGCGCCGTCATCGGCGCGCAGTGGGGAGATGAAGGAAAGGGAAAGGCCATCGATCTGCTTGCCGACAAATTCGACGTGATCGCCCGCGCATGCGGGGGCGCCAACGCCGGCCACACGATTGTTGTCGGCGGCAAGAAGCATGTCTTCCGACTGATGCCGTCTGCGAGCCTGCACGCGGGCAAGACGATCGTGCTCGGCTCGGGCATGGTCATCCACGTGCCGACGCTGATGGAAGAAGTCGCGCTGCTGGAACAAGCCGGCGTGGAAATCGCCTCGCGCCTGTGGATCTCAGCCGAGGCGCACGTGCTGTTTGATTTCCACAAGGAGATCGACGGCGCGCTTGAGACACGCAGGGGCAAGGACGCTATCGGCACCACCAAGCGCGGCATCGGGCCTGCGTACATGGACAAGGCCGCCCGCACCGGGATCCGCTTCGGCGATCTGGTCAAAGGCGTCGCCGCTGTGAAGCCCCGGCTGGAGAACCGCATCGAAGACGTGCGCACCGCCTACGGCGTGACGGTCGATCCTGCCAAAGAGATCGCCAACCTGGGCGTTGCCGAGGGATTCCTGCTTCCGCGCATCATCCCGAATCTGACTGAATTCCTGTTCGAGCGTCTGTCTGCGGGCAAGAACCTGCTCATCGAGGGCGCACAGGCGACGTTGCTCGATATCGATCACGGCACCTATCCATACGTCACCTCCAGTTCGACGACTGCCGCGGGGGCACTGCAGGGTCTCGGCCTGCCTCCGAGCGCGCTGATGTCGTGCATCGGCGTCGCCAAGGCGTACTGCACGCGCGTCGGCGAAGGCGAGTTCCTGACGGAGGCGGATGACGAGCGTGCGAACCGCCTGCGCGAGCGGGGAGGGGAGTACGGCTCTGTCACTGGCCGGCCGCGCCGCTGCGGCTGGCTGCATCTGCCCGATCTGCGCTACGCCGCGCTGGTCAACGGCTTCAACTGCTGGAACATCACCAAGCTCGACGTGCTCGATGAAGAACCGGTCATCCCGGTGGGCACCGGCGTCGATGCCGCGGGCAAACCGGTCTATACGATGCTGCCGGGCTGGAAGACCTCGACAGTCGGCATCACGGAGTTTCATGAGCTGCCGCCGCAGGCCCGTGAGTTCATCAAGTTCGTCGAAGACAAAACCGGCATTCCAGCCGCACTCGTAGGAACGGGTAGAGGACGCGAAGAAATGATCGTGCGGGTTCCAGGAAATTGACGGGACGGCCCGGACGCGGGTAAGACGGTGACACATGCGCACACCCGGTCATCGAGTTGTCGCGTTACTGCGCCCCCCGCAGGTGTCGCTCGAGGGGACGGAGACGGAGAAAATCCAGGAGTGGCATTACGGCATTGAGGGAGATGGCAACCGCAAGCTGCGGGAGTTTTGTGATCAGGCGCGGGCCGCCGTGGAGGAAGTGGCGGAATGTCTCGATCTCCGTCCGCATGTTCTGGATTGCCAGCTGCACGACCACAGCGGCGGACAGGTGCTGACGGTGCTCTCGCGCAAGCGCCATCGCCGCATCACGGGAGCGGACATGTTCATGACAGTCGATCCCGATCCCCGGCAACTCGCTTACGTGGTGCGCAGCGCGCAGACCGAGCCGCTTGCCACGGCAGTTATCGGCTACACCTCGCGTCAGCGGTTCGATTTGCTGCTCGGCCTGCTCCAGGCGACGGACGTGCCGCTGGCAGTGGGGGACGCATCAGAGATGGGCCTGCCGAAGATCTTCCCGCTGCATGTCGATACCAAGTCTGACGACACGACGGCGGCGATGCTGTCTGCGATGCGCCGCGCGCTGCTGTTCCCGAAGAATCCTCCCGCCCCCTGTCTGCGGCCGATGTTTCCGGGCACGGGCATCATGATGCCGGCAAAGGGCGAAAGTGATCAGGCGCTCCGACGAGAACTCGTGGAACAACGGACTGACGACAAAGACGCACAGGCCCGCGAGGAATTCATCCGCCGCAAGTCACTGGATCTGGGTCTAATGTGAGATCAATCCTCCGGCCGGTCGCCCCACTTGAGCTTCATCCGCAGCGTGTCGTAGAACGTCTCTTTGGCGCGGCGCAGGAATTTGACGGTGTGCGTGTTGATGCAGGCGGAGATCACATCGTGGCGCTGGAGCGTGACGTAGGTCTGGCCGTCGAGCGTCAGGCTCACTTCGACATCGCCGAAGCGGTTCTCCTTCGCGAGCACTTCGACATCCACTTTGTGCGAGCCGGGGATGACGATGGGCTTCTGGCTGAAGCTGTGCGGGTTGATGGGCGTGAGGATCGTGGTGGAGAGCTCGGGATAGACAATCGGTCCGCCGGCCGCGAGCGTGTACGCGGTCGAACCCGTGGGCGTGGAGATGATGAGCCCGTCCGCGCGGAACGTCGTGAGCTCCTCGCCATTGATGGTCGTGCGCAGATCGACGAGGCGCGCGATGCTGCCCTGCGAGATGACGGCCTCGTTGAGCACGAATCCGTCGTAGAGCATTTTCTTCCCGCGGCTCGCGCGGATGTGCAGCACGCTGCGCTCTTCGATGATGCCGTCGCCGCGCAGCAAGCGGGGGAGCAGCTCGTCCGCTTCCTCGACGGTCGATTCGGCGAGAAAGCCGACCGCACCGCGATTCACGCAGAGCACGGGGATCGAGAAATTTTTGAGCTCGCGGACGGCACGCAGGATTGTCCCGTCGCCGCCGATGACGACAAGAAGATCGATGTCATCGGTGCACGAAAACGTCTTCTGGCCTTTTGATGCCGGAAAACTCTTCAGACGTTTTTCATCCAGGCAGACCGCGGCCTTCTCGCGACGCAGGATGGCGAGCACTTCGGCCACGACCGCGTCTTTATGATCGAGATCGGATTTGACCGTCACGCCGATGCGCTTATAGCGGAGCATGTGCCGACATTATAGGGCAGAGACGATCCCCGCGCCCTGCAATCCCTGCAGAAAGAGATCGACGCTGCGGGCCCACGTATAGCGCTCGGCGCGGCGCGATCCGCGGACGATGAGCGATGAGCGGTACCCGGCATCCGTGAGGAGACGCAGGAGCCCGTCCCGGATGGACTCGACGCTCTCGGGGTCCACGACGCACGCGGCGTCGCGCGCGATTTCTCCGAGGCTGCCGCGATCGCTGACCAGCACCGGCACACCCCGCTGCATGCCATCCAGCACCTGCATGCCGAAGCCCTCGTAGAGAGACGGCAGCGCGAGCACGGTGCACGTGTTCATCAGTTTTTCGTACTGCGCGTCATCGATGTAATCTTTCCACTCCACTCCGGGCGTCGAAGCGGCGAGCGCGACGATGCCGTCATCATCCCAACCCCGCGCGCCGGCGAGCACCAGCTGATGCTTCGAGCGCACGGCTTCGGGCAGCGAACTGAAGGCGCGTATGAGGCGTTCCTGGTTCTTGCGCGGACAGAGCGTGGCAACACAGAGAACAGTGAAGCCGTCCGGACGGGGCGGCGGGGGATCGCTGCGCAACGGTCCGGCGTAGACGGCAGTAACACGGGACGGCGGCAGCTTCGGATAACGCTTCAGCAGATCGGCCTTCGTCGCATCGCTCACGGTGAGCACCAGCGGGGCGCGCTTGACGGCGCGGCCGAGCGTCAGGCGCTCGATGCTGCGCGCACGTCTGTCGTGCGGCTCGTCACGGAAGGCAATGAGATCGTGGACCACGGGGATGCGCGGCAAACGCCCGGGCATCGCAGGAACAATGTAACTCGTGGGGCTCAGGTACGCGGCGAGGTTCGGCATGCTGCCGAGCGAGCGGGCGGCGGCCAGATGCCAGCTGAATCCTCGGCGCCGGAGGATCTGCACGTCCGTATCGGGACGGGTCCACTCCGGAGGCGCAGCGAGGTCGGTCAGCAGGGTCAGACGCACTTCCGGACGGCGGAGGAGTTCGGAGACGAATCCGTGGGTCCAGCGGCCCTTTCCGGTCATGCGGGGGCGGCAGGCTTCGCGGACATCGACGGCAAGGGACAGGGGGGTCGGCATGTCGTCCAAAGACTAGAGAGAATCGGCGCCGGATGCTATGCTCCGGACGTGCAACAGTCACGTTTCCTCCGCGGATTACAGGCCCTGGAGCTGGAGGAGCGCATCCTCAACGCCGGCGCGCTCGTCGCGCTTGTCGGGGTCTTCCTTCCCTGGATCGGAGGGGACTGGCTGGGAGGCGACAGCGTCTCCTACAACGGACTGGGGTTCTACACGTCATTTCTGGGCTTCGCCATCCTCGCCCTGAACCTGTTCATTCTCCTGATCGCCGTCGTGCCGCTCGCCGGCGGGCCCATCATCATCCGCAAGCGGTACCGCGAGTTTGTCCGCCTGTGCGCCTCCGCGCAGTCGGTCATCCTGGTGCTCTGCTCGCTCACGGTGCTGATGCGCGTGACGTTCGAGTTCACCCGCATGGAAATGCGCTTCGGCATCTACGTGTGCCTCATCGGCAGCATCGTCGCGCTCTTCGAGGCCGTGCTCCGGTACATGGAGCAGCGCAAAGCCCAGGTGCAGGAACTGTTCCATCATCCCGAAGACCAGCAGAAACCCGAGCGTGCCGAGACCTACGCTCCTCCTCCGCCTCCTCCGCCGCCTCCGCCTCCCGCTCCCGCCCCCGAAGAACACCGCCTCTACCCCTGATCTCCCATGGACGATACGACTCTCACGCCTCCGGCTCCTTCCGACCCCGCAGCCGCGCCGCTCCCGGCCTCCGGCTACCGCGACGATGAACTGGTCTATGTCGATCCGGATGAACGGACGGTCGTCGGACGCGTGGAGTGGAGCCGCGCCGGCAATCCGAAGTCTATGGCTGTGGTCCACAAGGACCGGCCGGCCGATGCGCCCGTCGCAGAAAAAAAGGACGCCAAGCCGGCTGTGAAAGGCGGCAAACCCGAGAAGCCCGAGCGCCGCCGCGGATCCGGCCGCAAGAACTATCCGTGGGGCACGTACAAGTCGATGAAGAGCGCGTTCCGTCTGGAGGGAAAGCAGAAGAAGATGGACCCGAACAAGACGCTCGACGATGTCCTGCAGAAAGCGCTGGAGCAGCCGTTTTGGGATTGATACTTGTCTACTACGAATCATACGGCTGACGCCTGTCTTTCTTTTCTTGTCGCGACAAGAAAAGAAACAAAAGAA
>CAZFBZ010000048.1:0-9990 GCA_964517345.1 uncultured Candidatus Peribacteria bacterium
TCATGCCCCGCACACGCATCGCCCTTCTCTACGTCGGAGGATCCATCGGAATGGTCATGAACCAGAAGACCGGACGCATCGAGCCCATGGAATCGCTCAGCATGATTCATCGTGCCGTTCCGGAAATGCAGCGCGAGGTGGCGCTGGATTTCTTCTCCATCGATAACGTCGGTTCATCCGAAGTCACGCCCGATCACTGGACGCTCCTCGCCCGCAAAATTGAGGAGATCTACGATGACTTCGAAGGCTTTGTGATCGTGCACGGCACCAACACCATGAGCTATACGGCCGCAGCCCTGAGCTTCGCGCTCCAAAACCTCCGCAAGCCCGTCATTCTCACCGGCGCGCTCTTGCCCATCAACGACATCGCGGGCGACGGCCGCATGAACCTCATCTTCGCCATTCGTGCCGCCCAGCTGGACCTCGCTGAAGTGTGCATCGTCCTCGGACCCAAGGTGCTTCGCGGCACGCGCGCCAAGAAGGTCGACGAGTCCATTCTCCAGACGTTCGACAGCCCGCGCTTCCCCGCGCTGGCAGACTTCAGCAGCGAGGTGCACCTGCACCCCTGGCGCATGGTCCGCCGCAAGCGCACGCTGCTCTGCCGCCCGACGTTCGATCCCAACGTCATCGTGATCACGCTTACCCCGTCCATGCCACAGTCGTATTTCGATGCGATCCTCAAGATGCAACCGCATGGCATCGTGCTGCGTGCATACGGTCCGGGCATGCTCTCGGAGAGCACGTTCCCGTTCCTGCGCGAGATCAAGAAGGCTGGCATCCCCGTCGTCATCGTCTCCCAGACGCTGCGTGGCAAGGTCGATCTGCACCGGTATCGCAAGCAGCTCACCATTGAGGAACTCGGTGTCATCTCGGGCAAGAACATGAGTTTCGAGTGCGCCCTCGTGAAGCTGATGTGGTCGCTCACGCAGGCGAAGACTCCGCTGCGTCTGCGGGATCTGATGGAGCGCAGCCTCGTGGGCGAGCTCGACGAATGAGGTTCACTCCTCGTCGTCTTTGCGTGCGGCTTTGTCGCGTTCGTGCTTGTCGAGCATCTTCTTCCCGATGATCGAGCTGACGGCGGTGCCGATGATGACACCGGCGATCACCTTCTCCACGATATGGCGGTTCTTTTTCTTCTCCTTATCCCGGCGGCGGCGGAAGGGCCACATGCGGTCGCCAGTGTAGCAAAATGGCCGGATTGATCAAATTAAATGTTCAAGAAGAACGCCATCCCTCTGCTATCGGCTCTCCTAGCCGATCTCGGGGTAGATGCGCAGATGATCCGTCACTTCGCGCTCCATCGCGGCGAGCTTTTCTGGGGATCTGGCCTCCATGCAGACCGACAGGCACGGGCTCGTGTTGCTCTGTCGGATGCCCGTCCACGCGCCGTCGCCGAAGTCGATGCGGGCGCCGTCCAGCGTGTTCACCGGATGCGTTTTCTGAAAGTGCGCGGTGATCGCCGCGACGATGCGCGTCTTGTCCGCGTCCGCGCAGTGTGGGCGCAGTTCGGGCGCCTGATACGTGCGGGGGAAGTCGGCCATCAACTCCGAGAGTGTTTTGCCGGAGGAGGTGATGATGCGCAGTACGTGCAGCGCCGAGACCAGCGCGTCATCGAATCCGTAATAGTCCTCGCCACAGAAGAAATGTCCCGACTGCTCTCCGCCGAGCAGTGAGCCGTGCTCGCGCATCGCGTGCTCCACATACGAGTGGCCGACTTTGCACATCACGGGACTGCCGCCATATCGTACAATTTCTGTGTTCAGGATTTCTGAGTTACTGACAGTGAAAATCACAGGCGCGCCTTTGTTTCGACCCAGATGATCGCGGGCGAGCAGCAGCAGAATGTCATCGGCGCTGCGGATCTCGCCGCGCTCGTCCACCAGCCCCATGCGGTCGCCGTCGCCGTCGAACGCGATGCCGAGATCAGCCTTCTCTTTTTTCACCGCGGCCTGCAGGTCTTTCAGTGTGTCGCGCTTGCTCGGGTCCGGCTGATGGTTCGGAAACTCGCCGTCGGGTTCCAGGAAGAGCCCCGTCACGCGTGCGCCGGCTGCTTCGATCGCCTTCGCGTTCACCGGTCCTGTCACGCCGTTGCCGCAATCGACGACGACGCGCAGGTTCTTGCCGGCGTTCGCGAACATCGATTGCATCCGCGCCATGTACGGCGTGATCGCGTCGATCGTCTTCACGCTTCCGGTGCCGTCGAGGTAATCGCTGCGCTCGATCTGCTCGCGCAGTTTCTGCAGCTCATCGCCACTGAACGCCTCGGCGTCGCGCAGCTGAAGCTTAATGCCGTTATCATCTTTGGGATTATGGCTTGCAGTAACCTGAAATCCTGCATCAAATTTTTGATCACAAATCATGAAGTAGTTCACCGGACTCGGCGTCTGGCCGATCAGATGCACCGCACAACCGGTGGAGACGAGACCGTCGAGTACGGCTTTCTCCAAGAGCGGGCCATGCGTGCGTGCGTCGCGTCCCAGCAGGACACGCGGATGGTCGGTCTTGTAGAGGCGTCGCAGCACCGTGCCGAACGCCCGCCCGATCAGGCGGCAGGCTTCCTCCGTGAGCTGGCTGTGCGCCTTGCCCCGGATGTCGTAGGCCCGGAAGATATGCGGATCGATGGACGGCATGCGATCAGCCTAAAGCTTTTTCCCCGCCGATTGAAGGGCACGGTTGCGGGCCCCGGCGTCGTGATGACGCCGGGGCCCTGGGTGAGGAAGGGATCTCAGTGCTGTAGCAACGCCGAGCCGTCGATGACGGACTCCAGGTCCGTCGCGAGGATCAGGAAGCGGGCGAGCACTGCACGGCCGTCGACCTGATCGGCTGGCAAAACGCGTGCCTCGCGGTCATCCGTCACCGCGATGACGACGCAGTTGCCTGGCACCGCTTCGCCGTTGTAGGGGCGGGCGCCGATGCCCGTCAGCCACTGCACTCCATCGTCGAGGCCATGGGGCAAATACACGCCCCAGTGGCGCACACTGCGGGGGAGGGGCCGCACAGCCCCTCGCGTCGAAACGTTCATAGGGCTCCTTTCCGGGTCTGCCGGATAGGGACCGCCGCGGGAACCCGGCGGATGGGTGAGGAAGCAGGAGATCATCTTCCCCGGCCCGTACTCGCACGGAGGGCGCGGCGGGGGAGACGGATGATGAAAAGAGCGGCTGCTGATTCTGGGCTTCCGGCGTTTTTTGTCAAAGATGGCGGTCCCGGGGGCTGGGAAACCGGGTGCATTTTTGGGTGTTTTTCGCTATAATGAGAGCAATACACATATCCCTTTCCGCATGACCAAAAGCCTCCAGGTCGCCTACTTCTCGATGGAGATCGGTCTCACCGGCCGCATCCCGACGTTTGCGGGCGGACTCGGCGTGCTCGCCGCGGATCTGATGCGTTCGGCCACGGACCTCGGCGTCTCGGGCGCGTGCATGACGATGTGCTGGCAGTTCGGGTATCTGCATCAGGAGATCGCTCCGGACGGTTCGCAGAAATATATGAACGTCACGTGGGACCCCACCACCGAACTCAAGCTGCTCCCGGAGCGCGTCACGGTCGAGATCTGCAAAAAGTCCGTGACGGTCGGCGTGCGTGTGCTGGAGCTGCGCAGTGCGGGCTATACCATTCCGATCTACTTTCTGGACACCAACGTTCCCGAGAACACGCCTGAGGACCGCGACATCTGCCGTCGTCTCTATGGGGGCGATGCCGCGATGCGCATCAAACAGGAAATCGTTCTTGGTATCGGCGGCGTCCGGATGCTGCGCGCGCTCGGCTACGACCACGTCGCCAACTTCCACATGAACGAAGGCCACTGTGCCTTCCTCACGCTGGAACTGCTGCGCGAGAGGGGATTCAAAGACGACGCCGTTCGTCCCTCGTGTGCGTTCACCACGCACACCCCCGTCGCCGCCGGCCATGATGTCTTCAATTACGACCTCGCCTGGAGCGTCGCCGGAGACATGCTCCCGTGGCACATCAAGAATCTCGCCGGGCAGGACGCGCTCTCCATGACGCGCCTCGCCATGTCGCTCAGCCGCTACACCTGCGGCGTCTCGCGCGTGCACGGACAGGTCTCGCGCAAGCTGATGAGCAACCCCGCGATCGATTACATCACCAACGGTGTGCATCACGTGGAATGGACCTCGCCGGAGATGCAGGAGCTGTTTGATCGCTCCATCCCGGGCTGGCGCGAGAATCCCGCACTGCTCGCCGCGCACTGCCGCGACCTGCCGGATGCCCAGCTCTGGAACGCGCATCGGGCGGCCAAGGACAAGCTGCTTGCGCTGGTCAACCAGGGCCGCACCGGTGACGATATGTTTTTGCCGGATTGCCTCACCATCGCCAGCGCCCGCCGTGTTGTCGCCTACAAGCGGCCCGAGCTGCTCTACACCAACCTCGAGCGCCTGCGCGAGGTGGGCTGCGGCCGCCTGCAAATCATCCATGCGGGAAACGCGCATCCGGACGATCCGTTTTCCCAGGATGTCATCCGCCGGATGATCGAGCGCTCCAAGGAACTGCGCGGCTGCATCCGCATCGCGTATCTGCCCAACTACAACCCCGATCTCGCCAAGCTGCTTGTGAGCGGCGCCGACGTGTGGCTCAACACGCCCATGCGCCTCCACGAGGCGTCCGGCACGTCCGGCATGAAAGCCTGTCTCAACGGCACGCTCAACCTCTCCACGCTCGATGGCTGGTGGGTCGAGGGGTACGAGAAGGATTCGGAAGCCGGCTGGCGTATCGGCCCGCTTGCCGAGGCCCTGGAGGCCGATGATACCCGCAAGATCGACGCCGAAGACCTCTACACCCAGCTCCAGTACGAGGTGATCCCCGAGTATCACTACCCGGACCACGTCCGTTGGATTCGCCGCATGAAGAGGGCCATCGGGCTGATGGGCCACTTCAATGCCCAACGCTGCGTGCGCGAATACGTGGCTAAAGCCTGGACCAACCATCTGTGATGCGCTCCTCTTGCGCGACAGGTAGAATGGGGCAATGACACCCGTTGATACCTGCGGCGCCTGCGATCGCCCCATCACCACCTGCGAGGAGTGCGGCGGTCTTCGTTGCACCGTCGGCTGCGCGGACCGTACCGAGGACGGTTGCGTCTGCGAAGCCGAAGACAGTGTGACGGAGAGTGAGGACGTGGACGAGGACGAGGATGAATCCGAGGATTGACGCCGTCCCGCCCCCGCCCCACGATGAGGCCGTGCATACGGTCACGATCGTCGGCGTCCTGAACGTCACCCCAGACTCGTTCCATGACGGGGGACGGTTTTTGGATCCCGCCGCCGCGGTCGCCCAGGCGCTCGCTCTGCGCGATGCCGGCGCGGACATCGTCGAAGTGGGCGGAGAATCCACCGGGCCCAACTCGCCGGCCGTCAGCCCAGAGGAAGAGCTCAAGCGCGTCCTGCCGGTCATCCGGGCCGTCCGCGCGGCCGCTCCGGATCTGCCTCTTTCCGTCGATACCTACAAAGCCGCAGTGGCCCGGGCCGCGCTGGAAGCGGGAGTCGCAATGATCAACGACGTCACGGCCGGGCGTAGCGATCCGGAACTGTTCGCCGTTGTTGCGAAGAGCGATGCAAAATTGGTTCTCATGTACTCCAAAGATCCCTCGCCCCGCACGACGATCGCGGAGAACGGCTACGACGATGTCGTCAGCACCATTGCGGCATTCCTCGCCGCGCGCCGCGATGCCGCGATCGCCGCCGGAGTGCCGCTCTCCCGCATCATCCTCGATCCGGGCATGGGTCACTTCGTCTCCAGCGATGCCCGCTGGTCCCTGGAACTCCTCGGACGCCTGCCGGAACTCACACCTCTCGGCTGTCCTTTGCTGCTCAGCCCCTCGCGCAAATCCTTCCTTGCAGGCACAGAGAAGCTTCGCACAGCGGACCGACTCCCGGGTACCATCGCCGCGTCCGCAATCGCCGCTCTTCACGGTGCAGCCTATATCCGCACCCACGATGTTTTGGAGGTACGGAGAGGATGCGAGATCGCCTCGGCGGTCCGGACGTTTACTGCAGGCCGGGCAGGATGACGAAGTTCACGATTGCGAGAGACACGAGAATGACGATCATGCCGACGATCGCGCGCCCAAGCAGCGATTTCGCCTTGGTCACCTGGTCGTCCTTGCCGAGGGCGAAGATCATCAGGAATCCCGCGTAGATGGCGATGAGGATCGCGGCGAGCGCCAGGAATCCCAAGACGAAGGCCATCACGCGCACGATCGGCACCAGGAACGGCACGACCGGATTGTTCGGGCTGGCGACGAAGCCCGAGCCAATGATCTCGCGGAAGACGAGCAGGATGATGCCCGCGGCGATTGCGCCGATCGTCTTGCGCATGTTGGCGATGCCCTCCTCGTTTGTGCCCTTGGCGAGGCCTTTGACGGCGTTGACGATGATGATCATGACGGCCAGCGCGGCGACAAGCACGAGCACCCAATTGATGAGGCCGCCGACTTCGGTTTCGATGATGCCCACGCCGAAGCCCAGGTTGCCCTGGAAGACGTCGCCCTGCGTGCCGTAGAAGGCCTGGATGAATGGATCGATCAGGTACATCAGCACGATGCCCGAGACGACTGCGGTCATTACCGGTCTTGCCTTCTCCAGCGCGTCATCCTCCTGGCCGATGATCATGCGGACGCCGAGGATGCAGATGATCAGGATGGCCACGCCCGTCAGCAGCGGACGGAACTGGAGCATGATGCCGTAGGCGATCTGCACGAATCCGCAGGAGGACCCGCTGCAGTTCACCGCACCGAAGCTCAGGTTGGGCAGGAAACCGCCAACTGTGTTGACGGTCTGGTTGACTGCTCCGTAATCCGCGAGCGCGGCGGGGGCAAACAGGAGTCCGAGAAGGCCGGCGAGAACGTGGAGTGGGCGGATCATATGGCGATGAAGGCAGTGACAAGAGCATACGAAACGAGGACGACGACGAGGGCCACGATGGCGGTCTTGATGAGTGTCTTGGCCTTGTCTTTGAGGCTTTCGTCGGCCGATACCACGAGCATGATGCCCGCCACGATGATGGCCACGACGGCGGCGAATCCCAGGATCGTCACCAGGTAGTTTGCGACACCCGAAATCTCGCGCGCGATGTTGCTGGAGTTGCCGAGCGTGGGCGTCACGTTGACGATTAGCGTGTTGGCCAGGAGCACGATGGCGACGCCGATGAAGCCTGCGAGCAGGCGCTTGCGCGCTTTATCGACCTGATCCTGCTCGCCCTGCGAGGAGATGAGGCGCATGGCCTGGATCACGATGTTGACCGTGAGGATCACGGAGAGCAGGAGTTTGAAGAACGTTACAATGATGTCCACGGCCGTATCGGTGACGCCCTGGTTGACCAATGCCCCGCCGACCTCGGTGGGTGAGAAGGCGAGCGCGAACCAGCGGGCGAGGCTTACCACGGCGGCTCCGGCGATCGTGTAGATGAAGGCCGTGCGACCTTCCTTCACCACGTTCTCATCACCGCTGAACATGACCATGCTGACTGTCGCGAAGAACAGCACCAGCACCGCCGCGGCAACGAATCCAAGCTCGATGGCGTTCACGAACGTCTCGAAGATATACGCGCTCAATCCTGCCGCTCCGCCACCGCCCGCACCGGTGCAGGGAACGACGCCGCAGAGGATCGTCCAATCGCCCGGTATCTGCAGCGCCAGCGCCCGGGTGGGGATGAGCGCGGCGAGGGCCAGCAGGATGGGGAGAGAGAGTTTGCGCATCAGGTTCAGCAAAATCCCATAATTATAGCAGAAAACCCCGCCTTCTGCCAGCAGGAGTGCCGTCCGGGAAGTCTCTTAAGGGAGCCAAAAAGAGAGGTTTCTTGCTGTTGCAGCGCTCCAGCCCGACTATACTGTCCCGCATGACTACCTACTCTCCCGTCCGCAGCCAGCCCATTCTTCTCTCGTCCTCCGTCGAGAGCCAGGTGTACGGCCTCTTCGCCCTCGCCATCGGTCTCACGGCGCTGGGTTGCTACGTCGGTATCCAGTTCGCCCCGACACTCTATGCGACTGGCATGCACATGGTGCTGCTTCTCGTCGAGCTCGCCATCGTCTTTACGGCCTCCTGGTGGATGGACAAGAGCCCACTCAATATCCTGCTCTTCGGCGCGTTCCCTCTGCTCTCCGGCATCACCATCCTCCCGTTCCTGCTCTACGTAGAGGGCGCCTATCAGAATGGCACCTCGATCCTCCTCAATGCACTCTCGGCTACCGCCTGCATGGGTCTCGCAGCCGCCGTCTTCGCCCGCACCACGCGGTTCAACCTGGGCGTGATGGGTCGCGGCTTGCTCTTCGGCGTCATCGGCCTGCTGTGCCTCGGCATCCTCCAGCTCTTCGTTCCGTCGCTCCGCGGCGGCACCTTCGAGCTGCTGCTCTCGGGCGCCGGCGTGGTCATCTTTGCGCTCTTTACGGCCTACGACCTCCAGCGCATCCAGACCCTTGGCCGGGCGGGCGCCAACCCCTTTCTGCTGGCCCTCAGCCTGTACCTGGATATCTACAACCTGTTCCTCTTCATCCTGCGGTTTATGCTGGCCCTGTCGGGCAACCGCCGGAGCTGAATAGCGGCCCGTAGAGCCAAAACTGCCCTTTACTTCCGCCTCGTCCATCCCTATTCTTTCGCCCCATGGGTAAGCGACCTACACCAAAGAAGCGTAAGGCGAAGTCCGCAGGACGGCGCCAGCACTCCGTGTATATCCTCAAGGAGGTGAAGCGTCTGCGCGACCGCCAGAACTCGCCCTATGCCGTCGTGGCCGAGCCCAAGAACAAGGCTGATAAGGCGCTCAAGAACATCACCCGTGTGAAGGCCTGAGGCGTGCGGTTTTGATCCGCGACGTCCGGTCTTCTTTCCCGCATCGCCCCATGGCACGCCGTCGCCACCTCTCCCGGATCGCCGTCATGCAGGTGCTTTTCGAGCGTGAGAAACACCCGACCGTCTCTCCCGAGGAAGCCCTCGCCCGCAATGCCGAAGAGCTCGGGGAATTTGACGGGCCGTTCGCCCAGATGCTCCTGGAGGGCATCCTGAAGAGCGAAAACGAGCTGCAGGAGGCTGTGCAGAAGCATGCGCCCGAGTGGCCGCTGAGCCGCATGGACCCCATCTCCCGCTGCACGCTGCTGGTCGGCACCTTCGAGTTGCTCCATCACAAGGATGCCCCGCAGGCTGTCGTCATGAACGAAGCCATTGAGATCGCCAAGGAGTACGGCACCGACGAGAGCGGCAAGTTCGTGAACGGCGTGCTCAATGCCATCGCGCACCGCGCTGAGTGACAGTCCAACTTCACTGGCAACGCGCCCTGCACTACACTCAAGACCGATGACGAAACCCGTCGACATCCATGCTCTGCAGAAGAGCATCGGCATCGAATTCCGCAAAACCGAGCTCCTGCAGCAGGCGCTCGTCCACCGCTCCGCGGTGCGGGAATCGCAGGCTTTCGGCAATAACGAGCGTCTGGAGTTCCTGGGGGACGCCGTGTTGGAGCTCGCCACCACCGAGTTCCTGTTCCGTTTTTCACAGAAGTCCGAAGGCGAGCTGACCAACTGGCGCTCGGCACTCGTACAGGGGGATCACCTGGCCGAGGTCGCGCGCGAACTGGAGATCGGCAAGTACCTCTATATGAGCCGCGGCGAGGAGGCCAGCGACGGGCGCGCCAAGACCTCGACGCTCGCCAATGCCCTGGAGGCGATCATCGGTGCCGTGTACCTCGACAAGGGCTACGACGTGGCCAAGCGGTTCTGCGAGGACTTCATCCTCCGCGACCTGCAGAAGCTCATTGCGCAGGGCAAGCACCGCGACGAGAAGAGCCTGTTCCAGGAGCGCGCACAGGAGAAGAGCGGCATTACGCCCCACTACGAGGTGGTCGAGGAGAGTGGCCCGGACCACGACAAGAACTTCAAATGCGCCGTCTTCGTCGGTCCCGACAAGATCGCCGAGGGTCACGGCAACAGCAAACAGCGGGCCGAGCAGGCCGCGGCAAAAGCGGCTCTGGAGGTCAAAGGATGGAAGT